>NZ_NOXV01000135.1 GCF_002251835.1 Flavobacterium cyanobacteriorum | reverse complement strand
ATTCCGCTGCGCTCCATTGCGGGCTTTCCGCTGCAATCCCTCACGCGCAGTGCCGGGGCAGGAGGGGGCGTGTCATATTTTTTTCAATGGTTATATATCATTGTAAGAAATTTTTTTACAATATATTTGTTTCAGAGTATTTCCCTGGATGAAAATAGAAGATATTTACCACCGCTATAAAAATCTCGTTTTTAACCTTGCTTTGCAATACTCCCACAATATTGAAGATGCCGAAGAAATAACTCAGGATGTTTTTGTAAAAGTTTTTTTAAAAAAAGATACATTCAACAATTACGCTGACTTCAAAACCTGGATTTACAGGGTTACCATCAATCAGTCGCTCGATTTTCTAAAAAGTAAACACAACAGGAAAAGGCATTTGCTTGACTCTTTATTCGGGGCTGGTAAAGCAGGCACCGGCCTGCAATACAGTAATTTCAATCACCCCGGCACAGAATATGAAAACCAGGAAGCTCTCCAAACCCTGATGAAAAAAATTTCACGGTTGCCCGAAAATCAAAAAACCGTTATAATTCTGCTAAAAATTGAAGATTTATCCCAGAAACAAGTAGCCAACATTATGAACATAAGTGAAAGCGCCGTAGAGTCCTTATTCCAGCGGGCCAAAGCCAATTTAAAAAAAATGCTCTGAACCGAAGGTATTACAAAAAATAATCGTCTAAAAGTATATGCGTACTGACCATCTGGATTTATTAAAAGCTGTAAAAAAAGTAGAAATAGCGGATACTGTCTTTGAGAAAATTAAGGCAAGATTAGAACAGCCAAAACCGGCTGTTATCCCATTGTACAGGGCCGGAATCGCGGCATCTATGCTGCTTGCCCTGCTTGCGGCTGAGTTGGTATATACTTCTCATAAAATGGAAAAAAACGAAGAAAACATAAAACTTACGGCTATTGCCCGGGTAAATAATAACTCACTGTACCAATGAAAAAACAAACTTTCCTGTACCTCATAATTGTAGTTCTGGCAATGGGTAACATCATTTTATTTGTGCTCAAAAATCAAAACCACGGGCATAGCTTTCATGGCCAGGGCCCCAAAGACATCATCATTAAAAAGCTTGATTTTGATCAGGGCCAAGTAGCTGATTATGAAAAATTAATAGGCCGTCACAGGAAGGATGTCAGGGAAAACGACCTCAAAATCCTAAAGTTAAAAAATGAATTGTACGGTTTGCTGTCCAAAAATAAGCCGACAGTTAAACCGGATTCTTTAATCGCGCTGATTGGCAACATCCAGGAAAATATCGAAACCATACATTACAGGCATTTTCTTGATATAAAAGCTATCTGCCGGCCGGGCCAGGTAAAAAGGTTTAATGCTTTATCATTAGAACTATCGGGCTTGTTTGACCCTAAAAATAATTTACCAGATACCCCGAGATGAAATGGTTTGTTTTTATATGCTTGGTGCTTTTTTTCGCAAAAGCACATACGCAAAACTTTTTGTTCGTTCCGAAGTTTAACCATCAAAGCGTAGCCCTGGATACTCCCTATACGCTACAAAAGGATACGTTGACAATAAGCGCTTTGAAATTTTACATTACAAATTTACATTATCTTAATAAGGGCAAAGTGGTGTACACCTCCGGCAAAAAAGCACATCTGGTGGATTTTGCCGACAGTAAGACCCTTGCCATAACTGAAAAAGGGGTATTTGATTTTGATGCCGTTGAGTTTAATATTGGCGTAGACAGCCTTACAAGCGTTTCAGGGGTTTTTGAAGGGGATTTAGACCCGGCAAACGGCATGTACTGGGCGTGGCAGAGTGGCTACATCAATTTTAAACTGGAGGGATATGCCACAAACAGCCCCGGCCGGCTAAATAAGTTTATCTGGCACATCGGGGGGTACAGGGAACCCTTTAGTGCCCTGAGAAGGATAATGATTAGGTGTAAAAGGCAAAATGAACTTGTGGTAAATATTCAGCTTGAGAAGTTGTTCCGGGAAATAGATGTGTCAAAAGATTTCAACGTGATGTCCCCGGGCAGCCGTTCCATAAAAATTGCCGATGTATTACCTGCAATTTTTAGTATTTCCCAATAATGAAGGCAAGGTATTTCTATATTGCCATGGTAGTTGCTTTGATGTCTTTTTCGGCAATGCGCTACCATAAACTGTTCTCGCCGCCGCCCTACTTTCCTAAGCCGCAATACAATTTTAAAACAAATCCGCTGGATAGCGCCACTGTAGAGTTGGGCAGGGCGTTGTTTTACGATCCCGTACTTTCCGCGGATAATAGCATTTCCTGTGCTTCATGCCATTCACCATACAATGCCTTTGCCCATACAGACCATCCGTTGAGCCATGGCATTGCTGATTCGGTAGGAACCAGAAACGCGCCGGCATTGTTTAATTTAGCCTGGCAAAGCGCCTTCATGTGGGATGGGGGTGTAAATCATCTGGATATGCAGGCTCTCGCACCTATATCACACCCGAAAGAGATGGGGAGTTCTATAAACCGGGTAATAGATAAACTCCGTAAATCAGGGCGTTATAAAAAAATATTTATCGCTACTTATGGCGATTCCTCAATTACAAGTTCCAAAATCCTGAAAGCGCTGGCACAATTTCAATTGACACTGGTATCCGCCGGCTCAAAGTATGACAGGGTAAGAACCGGCAAGGAAAAATTTACACCCCAGGAAAAAAGGGGCTATACATTATTCCGGTTAAATTGTTCGGGCTGCCACCCGGAGCCTTTGTTTTCTACTTATGCCTTTGAAAACAACGGACTGCCCGCCGCCGCTACTTTAAATGATTTTGGCAGATATTCCGTAACTAAAAGAGAATCAGATAAAAACCGGTTCAAAGTTCCCAGCCTTCGCAACTTGTCCTACACCTATCCTTACATGCACGATGGCAGGTTTTCAACTTTAAACCAGGTGATGGCGCACTATAGCAATAATTTTTCCGGTAATAATTCTTTAAACAAATTTATTACAATTTCTTCAGGCGAAAAGGTGGATCTGATTTCATTTCTTTTAACCTTAAATGATAAAGAATTTGTCTTCGACAAAAAGCATCAATTCACAAAAATAACAGAATAAGCGAAGGAACTGTAAGAATATATCGTCTAAATCAATGTATAACATAAAAAAGTCCGGGTCATGTACAAATTTTCTTTTGCCGTAGCTGTGTTGCTGCTGAATATCGGTTTGCTTAAAGCGCAACCAAATCCTGCTATTATATCATGGCTACAAAATACCACCACTACAGGGTATTATTATATGTCAGGCAACCCTACACCAATCTCCCACGGTATCCTGGTCAACTGCCAGCAGGTAAGGTATTCTGCAAATTGGGTATATGTCAATGCAACAGGCATTCCGTCTTATAATATCGGCCCGTATCTGGATGGAAACCCCAATCAGGCCGGAAATCAGAATGCCATATTCAGGATCCCCTTAAATCCCACGGAGAACACAGGGGCTAAAACCCCAACTTCGGGAGGGAATATAGGAATTTTTGTCAATGGGGTAGCCATGTTTGACTACAGGGATGGTGTGGCCTGGAATACAACTACAAACTCTTTTTGCGGAGGCCCGGGAAACCCTCCATGCCCCGGGGGGATGGCCGCCACACAGGCCTGGAACAGGGACGCCGTTGTCTATGAGCGCCTGGGATTTGACTGTTCCAAAGGGCATCCGGCAGGCACCAATTACCATCACCATCAAAATCCGAGCGCCTTTGACCTGGACCTGAACGTGATATCAAACATTTGCAACCTCTATGATGCTGACGGGCTGTACGCTATAAACCCTGCCCAGCACTCTCCGCTAATTGGTTTTGCTTATGACGGATTTCCGGTATATGGCGCATATGGTTATGCAAATATTGATGGTACCGGCGGCATAGTAAGGATCAAATCGGGTTATCAGCTCAGGAATATTACGCTAAGGACCCACCACGCTGACGGCACGGATGTTGCAGACGGCCCCGCTGTCAGTTCCACCTATCCCTTAGGTACTTTCCGGGAAGATTATGAATGGGTTTCACACCCTAACGATCCCAGTTATTTAGACATACATAATGGCAGGTTTTGTGTTACACCAGAATATCCTAACGGAACCTACTGCTACTTCGCTACAGTTGATAATAACCATAACTCCGCATATCCCTACCTTGTTGGGCCAACCTATTACGGGAACAAAACTGCTTCAAGGGTAACTGCTGTAAACGAACCCACTACAGTGTACTCGCCCCTTTCCATAAGTGAAAATATACTGCCGGATCTTAATATAAAAATATTTCCCAATCCGGCGTCTGACCTGGTCATAATCCGGGCGGGCGGACTGAATAATCAGGATATTGAATTACAGCTTTTTGACATCAAGGGCAGGTTATTACAACAAACAAAGATGAACAAAGGGCAGTCCATTTGCTATTTTGATGTACAGTCACTCTATGCCGGCACATATATAATAAAACTCTACAACGGCGTGCATACTATTTCCCATAAAGTCATCATAGAAAAGTAGAAGTTATCACCCTTATTAATACCACTTTTCACAACTGCAACCACAACAAAGTGCTTAGAGAAAGTATCAACAGCTTTACGCTTTGTTTGGGCGTGTCCCTGCGGGCCGGGCTTTCCGCTGCAAGTCCTCATT
>NZ_NOXV01000160.1 GCF_002251835.1 Flavobacterium cyanobacteriorum | reverse complement strand
TCATCACACAACGATATAGGCGTAAGTGATGGAATAACTGGCCGGGGGGTTATGGTTATGTTGAAGCTTTGTTCAACAGTACAGTTAGGAACAGTATTTGACTGTGCATATATATATATTGTCTGAGAAGATGTAATTAGAGTACCCGCGGCTATAGTTGGGCCAATGCCACCAGGCTGAGAAAAGTACTGCCCGACTGTGAGGGCCGGAAGCGTATATCCTACATAAACACAAGCAGAAACATCTGCAGGATCTGCAACAACCGGGGTAGGAATAACAGAAAGGTTAAATGACGTTACAGAAAAGCAGGATGGATTATTATTATTTGATACACGGGCATATACTACACCGGATGCCGACGAATATGCTGCAGGCGTAGCTATAGGTGTAGCACTGATATTGTTTGCGGCTGCCAGGCTTATATAATAAGATACTGTGTTCTGTGTATTATCCTGGCCAGCTAATATGGCAGCATTTTGCTGTGTAAGATTAAAAACTGCCAATCCATCATTATCGGCATCACAAAGAGAGATTCCTGCCGGCTGCGTGGCCGTAGGGGCCTGATTTAAAAGGAGCTGGAAACTCCTAACCTCAACACATTCCCCTAGCTTATATATCCTTACATAAATTGTCTGGTTACCGGCGCTTTGGTAAGCGTCTGGAGACGTAATGGCATTAACATCCTGTAAAGCATCCTGTTGCGTAAGAAAGTACGATACTTCAAAAAGAGTCGGGTCTTCATTTTGCAGCATATGCTGGGTATTACTGAGAAGATTATACGTATAAGGAGGCGTCCCTGCCTGGCAGACAAATAAGTTTAAAGGCTGCGGAATAGGAAGCGGAGGCGGCAATGATACCGTAACTGTAGCCGTTGCATTGGCAATGCATCCGGGTTTGTTAACGGTAACGGTATAAACACCCGGAGTACTTATGGTGATAGAACGTGTATTAGCACCGGTAATAGGGCTTCCATTAAATGTCCACGAATAAGTAGCAATCCTGTTAAGCTCTGAAGCTATGGATGCTTCCAGAATCGCTGTGTCACCAGGACACAAAGTAAAATTATCTCCTAATGTAAGGGGGCAAACAATATTACAATTTGTAGAACCGGCACCGGGCTGGCCCGCATTAGTTTGTGTAAGGCTTATCTGTCCTGCCTGGTTACTGAAATTAGTAATTAGAACAACGTAATATTGCCCGGGCTGCGCATTGGGTATAGTAAAGTTTTCTACTGCTGCAGTCGAATAGCTACACCCTATCTGGGTGCCCGGGTTAAGGTTTGCCGGGCCAAAAATGGGCGGTGGCCCCGGAAATGGGCCCCAGGCAATAAAGTCGACGTCAATACCACCACCCGCATTATTAACCTGCGAAATGGTAAAATTCAGGTTTCCTGCCTGATCTATCCGCAAATAAAACCAGGCGGGATTAGGCCTGGTGGCAAGGCAACCGTAGCTTTGTGCTTCAGTAAGGCTGGCCGCCGGGCTGTTTGTGGTATTGTTAAACGTTAATGCTGAACCTCCGGCGCAAAAAGCCTGCATTCCCGCCGCAGTATTACCCTGCGCAAAAATATTCAGGCCGGTAAAAACAGCTAAAACTAAAAAAAGATACTTGTTCCTCATTATAATGGGTCTTTTTTGAAGTGCGAAATTTACATAATTTTGATTCAAATAATGCAATAAATCTGCATTTTTACAAATGAACAGCCGCAAAAGCATTTACCCTACCACTCTTAACTAAAAAATATAGTTAATATTTTACTAACAAAAATTTTAACTTTAAAATAAACTAGCCCAAGCAGCAGGCATTATCAAATTTTTTATTACATTTTTATAGTTATCTTTGCGGGCAATATCAATACTATTATGATGGCCTTTAACGAAGATTATAAAGATGACATAGGTGATAACCATATTTCTGCCAGTGCAAAAACACCTCTGCGTGAAGATGCTTTTGCTATAAATGACGAAGAGAAAATAGAACTGATTAAAAAAGATGTAGAGAATATCCTCCGTGTTTTAGGCCTTGACCTCACTGACGACAGTCTTAAAGGCACTCCAAACCGTGTCGCCAAAATGTTTGTAAAAGAAATATTCGGTGGGCTTAACCCAGCCAAAAAGCCGGGTTCTTCAACGTTCCAGAACCACTACAAATATGGTGAGATGCTGGTTGAAAAAAATATCACGGTATATTCAACCTGTGAGCACCACCTCCTCCCTATAGTGGGGCGGGCACATGTTGCCTACATATCTAACGGTACTGTGGTGGGGCTTTCCAAGATGAACCGTATAGTAGATTATTACGCCAAAAGGCCTCAGGTGCAGGAAAGGCTCACCATGCAAATAGTCCAGGAGCTAAAAAAAGTGCTTAATACCGAAGATGTTGCCTGTGTTATAGACGCCAAGCATTTATGCGTCAATTCCAGGGGGATACGCGATATTGAAAGCAGTACCGTAACCTCAGAATTCGGTGGGAGGTTTAAGGAAGAGGGCGTACGCAGGGAGTTTTTAGATTATATAAAATTAGATACACAGTTTTAAATTTTAGCAATAATGCAATTGTACCAAAGCCAGCAATTAAAGATTTATAACTCCCTCACAGGAGAAAAAGAAGTTTTTAAGCCAATTCATGAAGGAACAGTAGGAATGTACGTATGCGGGCCTACGGTTTACAGCAATGTACATTTGGGCAACTGCCGGACTTTTATATCATTTGACCTTGTGTTCAGGTATCTCAAGCACCTGGGCTATAAAGTGCGTTATGTGCGGAATATTACTGATGTAGGCCATATTGAAGACGATGCTGACGAAGGTGAGGATAAAATAGCTAAAAAAGCCAGGCTCGAAAAACTGGAGCCAATGGAGATTGTGCAGCAATATTCCGTAGATTTCCACCAAATCATGGAACTGTTCAATAACCAGCCGCCGAGCATTGAGCCTACCGCCACAGGCCATATTATTGAACAGATTGAGACCATAAGGCAGATTATAGAAAACGGGTATGCTTATGTGTCGGACGGCTCTGTATATTTTGATGTGGTAAAGTTCAACGAAAAACACCATTACGGTAAACTCAGCGGAAGGAACCTGGACGATATGATGGCTAATTCCAGGGAACTTACAGGGCAGGAAGCAAAGCGCAACCCTGCCGATTTCGCATTATGGAAAAAAGCGGAACCCCAACATATAATGCGCTGGCCATCGCCGTGGGGAGATGGCTTCCCGGGGTGGCACCTTGAATGTACTTCCATGAGTACCAAGTACCTGGGCACAAAGTTTGACATACATGGCGGCGGTATGGACCTGAAGTTTCCGCACCATGAGTGTGAAATTGCGCAGAATGAGGCCAGTACCGGACACTCGCCTGTAAATTACTGGATGCATGCCAATATGCTTACGCTGAACGGCAAAAAAATGTCTAAATCAACAGGTAATAACATCCTGCCACGCGAAATATTCAGCGGTAATAACGATAAACTCAGCAAGGCATTTTCACCTTCGGTTGCCCGATTCTTTATACTGCAGGCACATTACAGGAGCATCCTTGATTTTAGCAATGATGCTATACTTGCCGCCGAAAAAGGCTTTAACCGGCTTATGGAGGCAATTGAGGCTTTAAACGAACTCAACCCGTCAGCCAAATCGACCTTAGACATCCATAGCTGGAAACAGCAATGCTATGAGGCCATGAACGATGACTTTAACAGCCCAATACTTATTGCACAGCTTTTTGAAGCAGTAAAGTACATCAATCTGGTAAAAGACGGTAAAGAAACACTTAATGCGGCTGATATAGAAACCTTAACCAGGCTTATTCACGCATTTGTATATGATGTGCTGGGACTGGAATCAGAGGTTAAAGCCAGTGCAGGTGCCGAAAAGCTTGAAGGCGCTGTAAACCTGCTTATCAATATGAGGAACGAAGCGAGGGCTAATAAAGATTTTGCCCTGTCTGACCATATAAGGGACCAGCTGGCAGCGTTAGGCATACAGATAAAAGATACTAAAGAGGGCACTACTTTCTCCATATAAACTATTGCTTTGAAAGCAAAACATATACTGACGGCACCTTTTATAGCACTGATAAGGTTCTACCAGTCGGCTATATCGCCTTTCACACCGGGTGTATGCCGCTTTACGCCTACCTGCTCACAATACAGCGTTGAGGCCCTGCGGGAGCATGGCCTGCTTAAAGGATTATGGCTGGCTGTTAACCGCATTGTGCGCTGCAATCCCTGGGGCGGCCAGGGCTATGACCCCGTGCCGCCTAAAAAATGTAGGCACAAAGTGTAAAAAAGGATATTGGCGATGTTACCCTACAGCAACGTGATTGTACTCCTACTCCAATAGATTAATCCCTGCCATTTACATCGTGTTTCGCGGGAAATGATAATGTTCTGACAGGTGGGCAGATAAAAAGGATAGAAATTTTAATGTTATTTTCGGCAAAAAGCCCTGATGTGTAATGACCTTCTTGGCTTATATGCGCTTTATGGCCAGCTGTAACGGGGAGGCGCTGCTGTGTTGGCCTAGCCCCGATCGAAGCGGCATCCTCCCCGCCGCCGCGCTTATGGCGGCGGGGAGATAT
>NZ_NOXV01000130.1 GCF_002251835.1 Flavobacterium cyanobacteriorum | reverse complement strand
TCCGTTTTGACTGGAAGATAATCGATTCTGAAACGAAGGTGTTCGGCACCTACAAATGCAAGAAGGCAACAATGGTTTTCCGGGGCAGGGCCTACACCGCATGGTTTTCGGAAGATTTCCCTGTTAACGCAGGGCCTTTCAAGTTTGGAGGGCTGCCGGGGCTTATTTTTGAAATATATGATACTGATAACCAATACAGATGGATATTAAAATCTATAACAAAAAATGATGGGGAGCAGTTAAAAGAACCCCAGCTGGCTTATGAAAATATAGACTTAAGAACCTATGTGCGGCTTTTAGACGAACAAGCCCAAGATATTCAACAATATCAAAAAAGCAGGCAGCCCAAAGGTGTTTCCACTGAAAATACCACGTTCAAAAGGGCTTCTGTGGAGCTGGTTTATGAATGGGAATAAAATTTTAACATATTAACAAATTTTATCATATTGTTTTTATAAAAAGACGATAAACCTCCTTTTTTAATTACCAAAATATGCCTGATTATAAATGGAAATTAGAATCTGATACAATCAATATAGGCAGCTATATATGCAATAAAGCAAAATTAGAATTTAGAGACAGGACTTATAATTTTTTGTACACCACAGAAATTCCTGCCCAATTCGGCTAAATAACCACGAGGAGCATCTGTTAAAGTAAATAAAGTTGACTCCACAAGTATTGAAAAAAATTATGATTAGGATTTTTTTGTTATCTATTAACAAGCACAATTGCTGTTTACTTTTATGTTTATGGTTATCAGCTTATTCTTTTTCACAAAATAATTATCAAATAAAATATAAAATGTCGACCTTATTTGATGGTGTAAGGAATTATGATGCTCTACTTACTTTGTCTGATTCTGAGTCGTGTTTTGAATACAAGCTGTTTGAAAAAGATACAATAACCACAGAAAGCGAAGATGAAAAGGGAAATAGGTTTATTTCTGTTCCAAACAAGCGAAAACAATTGATTTTTACAAGTTTGATTAGTAAAACAATAAAAGAATTAAAATATTTTAAGGACACATTTTTAGTTGTCGATACGCTGATTACACCTAAATGGGATATTAAAGATGAAACAAGAATAATAGGTGGCCTGAAGTGCCAAAAAGCGACTACTTTTTTTAAAGGGCGGGACTATGTAGTGTGGTTTACAACTGAAATAACAACATTTTTTGGCCCTTGGAAATTAAATGGATTACCGGGTTTAATTGTCTTGGCTAATGATAAACGGAATGAAGTATATTTTGAAATTACAGAAGTTTTAAAAAATAACGCAAGTATCTGTCAGGTAGATACATCCATTAAAAATATTTCTAAAGTACAATTTGATAAAAAAATAAAAGAATGGCAAAACGATTTTGAAGAAACATTGAAATCAAAAGGTGATAGAAATTTGAAATTTAATGTAAAATTTGGAAAATCAACGGATATCGAAATAATAAATTAAATTTTTTGACTTATAATTTTCAATGTTTAAATTTATACTACATCTCATTGTTTGTCTTTCTTTCCAGTTTACATTATCTCAAAATACAATTAAAGGAGAAGTAAAAGATCATGTCAGTCAACCCATAATCTCTGCCAGTGTTATTCTTAAAGATAACACGGGCAAGATTATTACTTACGCTTATACTGATGAATTAGGCAGATATGAATTAAAAACGGATAAGCCGGGGCAATTTGTTTTAACCGCTTCATCTTTGGGTTTTGAACAAAAAAATATAGATATCACTATTGAAAATAAAAATGAAGTAAAAACAGTAGATTTTACTTTACTTGTAAAAGTTACGGAACTAAAAGAAGTAATTATCGAGCAGGAGCGGGCCATAACCATAAAAAAAGATACCATAATATTTAAAGCCGACGCTTTCAGACAAGGCAATGAGCAAACCGTTGAAGATTTGTTAAAAAAAATACCGGGTTTAAATATTGACGCAAGCGGCACCATAAAAATCGGTAACCAGGAAGTTGAGAAAGTAATGGTAGATGGCGATGACATGTTTGAAAAAGGTTATAAATTACTTACCAAAAACATGCCTGTCAACCCTGTTGATAAAGTAGAAATCTACAAAAACTACTCCAATAACAAGCACCTGAAAGGCATAGAAAACAGTGATAAAGTGGCTTTAAACCTTACGCTTAAAGAAGAGGCAAGGCGGGTTTGGTTTGGTAACTTCCAGGCAGGTTATGGATTAGTTTCCGAAAACCGGTATGAAGTCAGGAGCAACCTGATGAACTTTGGCAAAAAAAATAAATACTACTTCCTTACTAACCTTAATAATACAGGCTATGATGCCACCGGAGATATTGACAACCTCATACGCCCTTTCCGTTTTGACGAACCCGGGAGTATTGGTGATGACCAATCAGCAAATACCCTGCTCGGTTTAGGTTTTGACACGCCAAATCTAAAGCAAAAAAGGACCAACCTCAACAATGCCGAAATGCTATCGCTAAACAGTATTTTCACACTATCCGAAAAGATAAAACTCAAAGCCCTTGGCTTTTTGAACACGGACGAAACAGGCTTTTTCAGGAACAGCATTGAACAGTTTTCAGTAGGTAATACCGTTTTTACCAATACCGAAGATTTTAAAGGAAGGAAAACACAACTCACAGGTTTTGGTAAAGTAGATGTAACCTATGACATTTCAAAAACCCAAACCCTCGAATATACCGGAAAATTTAATAAAACCAACGAAAAGAACAGGAGCGATTTGGTATTCAACAACGATGTGCTAAACGAACGGTTAAATGCCAACAACCAACTTTTTGATCAAAAAATAGTTTATACCAATAAGGTGAAAGATAAGAGGGTTTTTCTGCTTTCAGGCCGTTACATTAATGAGCAGACACCCCAAAACTACTCCGTTAACCAGTTTATTTTTAATGATTTGTTTACAGAAAATGCCACCGGTACCCGGCAGTACAGCAATAATAAAATGCAGTTTGCCGGCGTGGAAGCCCAGTGGCTGGACAGGAAGAAAAACGGCGATTTGGCAGAACTTAAAATCGGAAATCAATTACGGATAGACGGCTTCAACACCCGATTTGAATTGCTGCAAAACGGCACTAATGTTATCTTTCCGGATGGCTATCAAAATAATCTAACCTATACCACAAGCGATTTGTATTTGTCAGCAAAATATCGTTTTAAGCTAAAGAATTTTACCGTACTGGCTCAGGCAGATGCCCACCAATTATTCAACCAATTAGAAAATTTCAATGTAGTATCTTATCAAAATCCGTTTTTTTTAGTGCCGAAAATTGGTTTGGATTGGGAAATCAACGAGAAAAATAAAATCCTTACGTCATATACCTATACTACCACAAATGCGGGAGTTTTAGATGTGTATTCCGGGTTTGTACAAACTGGTTTTCGCTCGTTTTCAAAAGGTTTAGAAGAGTTCAACCAGTTAAATTCCTCAACCGCACTTTTAAATTACACGTATGGCAGCTGGGGCGATAAATTTTTTGCCAATACGTTTATCATGTATTCAAAAAATAACGATTTTTTTAGCACTAATGCTATCATTGCCCAAAACTACTCACTATCTGAAAAAATAATAATTAGAGACCGTGAATATGTAACAATTTCATCAGGCATTGACCGGTATTTTAAACCCATAAAATCCAACTTAAAAATCAATCTGGGGGCAACCAAAACCAATTTTAAAAACATTGTGAACAACTCCAATTTGAGGGAAGTAAAAAACCTCAATACCAATTATGGTTTTGAACTGCGCTCCGGCTTCCGTGGCCTGTTCAACTATCATATCGGCTCAAAGTGGACATACAACGAGGTCAAAACAACCATTACAAACAATTTTACCGACAACATGAGTTTCCTGGATTTGTCGTTTATGTTTAGCGACAAGTTTAATATTGATATTCAAACAGAACGTTACTTTTTTGGTAATTTAGACAAAAACAACAACAAATATTATTTCTTGGATTTAGAAGCCCGTTATGTGGTTAAAGAAAATAAATTAACATTTTTCCTTTCAGGCAATAATCTGTTTAATACAGAAACATTCAGAAATTATAGTATTTCAGACATCAATATTTCACAAACAGAATACAGGTTAATGCCAAGATACGTCCTTTTAAAAATGGAATACAGGTTTTAAAACATGAAAAAAATAACTCCTCGCTTAAATATAAATTATATCATTACGTTATTAGTTTTTTAGACAGTAAATCCAAATAAATTACATCATGTTTAATTAAAGTTGTATATTTATAAAAAAACTTTAGTGCAGTAGTATCATTAATATTTTCTTTTAGTGGTGCCGCAAAAATGAAAATAACAAAGAGGTAAAAAAGTAGAAAAAGCGTCACCGGACTGCAAAACTACGCGGTGGGCGCAACTTTGGCGGAATCAATTGTGGCCAACCTTAATGGGGGTACAATTTTACCGCCGACATTTATAGTAATAAAAAGATTTTAGTACACGACAAAAAATATAATTGATTAAAAATCAATAAAAT
>NZ_NOXV01000126.1 GCF_002251835.1 Flavobacterium cyanobacteriorum | reverse complement strand
AGAAAAACGTAAAAAAACCGTCTCAAGTTGTGAGACGGCTTCTTTTAGTAGCCTCGACAGGAATCGAACCTGTATCAAAAGTTTAGGAAACTCCCATTCTATCCATTGAACTACGAGGCCCCGAATAAAAAAGGCCATCATCGCTGATAGCCTTTTAAGCTCCCGCTAATGTTGTTTTATCGAACCAATTTCAGTCAGATTTGAAGAAATTGTACTCCGTATACAACGACATTATGGAAACCTGTTAAGGCTATGACCTTCTGAAACAAAGGGTACCTCTTTTCAGAGGTGCAAATATAGAAACTCTATTCATATATGGCAAATATGAATGGAGATATTTTCCGTTGTTGCTTAAGTGCCGTACCTCAGCGATTTCCATTGAGAAAAGATATAAAAAGCTACCCGCTTTGGGGACTGGTTAGCCCGTAATTCATAAATGAACCACCCTATGAGTATGGCACCTTCCTCGCCCTCCCTCCCCTCTGTAGGGCTAAATTTGCCTTTTTAGTGCTTTTACGGTTCCAAGTATCCTATCTCTCTAGGATAAACGACTCGTTTGCTTTAGTAGGCACTCTGTATGGTGGTTAAATTTTGGGTGGTTTGCACAAAAATAAAAATGAAGTGTTTCAATTTGAGACACATGGTGGCGAAAAATTTTTATAAAAAAATGCTTCAAAAAGCTACAGATTTTGAAGTTCGATACTATATACTAATAACGATGCTTGATTAACCTCCTTGTATGGAGTTCTTGTATCTACTAAAATTATAAAATCATAAAGAAGATGAAATACGATAAATTGAAAGAGTTTATAAAAAGAACTGGTAAAAGTAAAAGTAAGATTGGGAGATTCTATAAGTTATACCCAGATTTGCATTCCGAAACAAAGATGAAGGGGAAGTGGAGAGTCTATCCTATAGAGCATGCCAGATACTTTGACAGTGAGTTAATGTTTGATGAAAATAAAGCGTTGAGATTAGAGAACCACTCGATGAAGAATTTGATAAAGTGTCTAGCTGAAAAGAACAGTTTACAATATAGACTGTGGGAGATGGACTGGAGTTTCTT
The DNA here is from genome assembly GCF_002251835.1 of Flavobacterium cyanobacteriorum. Classification (GTDB taxonomy): domain Bacteria; phylum Bacteroidota; class Bacteroidia; order Flavobacteriales; family Flavobacteriaceae; genus Flavobacterium; species Flavobacterium cyanobacteriorum. Next base: position 3,409 of record NZ_NOXV01000126.1, on the reverse strand, counting down.
CGGGACGGTTGCATACAGGAATGACAGGAACCAAAAGTCATGTTACAGGCAAATGAGCGGATTGTATGATGCCCTGATTGACAAATATGGTGCCGATACGGCATTAAACCTATTTTTTACAACGGAACCGTTTACCAATAGGGATGGATACCACAATCACTTTTTAATCTTTGTTGAGGACATTGCCCTGCACGCAAAGGTTATCAATGACATAGAGGCTTATTTTTCTTATGATAGGGTTGATATAAAACAATATGATAAGCTTAAAGCGGGTCTGTGGTACATGTCTAAAGATGGACTATCCGATGAAGATTACGACCTTTTGGGTAATAATTTAGGTGGGAAAATAAGGAAAACAGCATGAGAGTGCTTCTAACTATAACCCAAATAACGAGATTGTTATCGATGCCAGATATTAAGCCAAAATACCCAATAACGGTCAGGGTTCGGGATGTGTCTGAGCAGGAGTTTACAAATTTAATAGAATTACTTAAGAAGAAGGGTTAACCTTCTTTTTCTGTTTCCAAGCCTTTCAATAATTCACTTGGAGTTGTTTCCAATGCCTCGGCTAATCGAAATATTGTACTTATTTTCATCTCCTGCTGACCCTTCATATATTTTCTTAGATTCTCTACGTCCATACCTGCATCATAGGCTACCTCCCTTTGTCTTAATCCTTTCTCGTCGATAACATCCTTAATCCTTTCCCCTAATATAATCACCACTTTTGGAACTTCATTCTTTCTTATACGTTTCATGAAAGAAAAGTACAAGCAATAGGTTGTTTGCTTGGTATTGTATAAAATCAGGTTGCATACAACCGAATTGTTTTGTATTTTTTATATATTTGTAAGAATATTAATCACTTATATTATGAAAAAGAAATTATTAGGGTCAGTTCTATTAGCAGTGACCTTTTTACTTACTGCCTGTTCAAACGGAGACGATGCACCTGCTCCTGTAGACAATGTTGACACCTCCCAAGTGCTGGGTAAATGGATAATATATAAGGCTATATATGGGGATGCAGAACCTGAACTTTATGATTCTAACGGTACATGTGGTCGTGAGGTGCTTGAATTCCAAAGCGACGGTGAAGTTGTAGATACACACTATGTTGATGAAGATTGTATGTTTGGCGGGGCGGGTACTTATTCATGGTGGGTACTTAATGACGGAAGAATAGCTTTCGGTGCCCATAATAGCTACCACCATATTGTTACCGTAACTGGCAATGAGTTGGTATTAGATGCTAGTGAAGAAGCTGATTATGTTAAGTATTATATACGAGCTAACTAAATGAAAAATACAATAGTAACTATACTGTGTGCCATTTTTATGGTATTTTTTATTGCACATCAATGCGACAAATCAATTCAAGAAGACCGTGCCGAGCAAGCGGCTCAACCGAAAGAAGAAATTCACTGTATGTCATGCAGTAAAGACCTGACAGATGATTATAACAGGATTAATCCTAATGGTACTGGATATTTCTGCACCTTATGTTACCAAAAAACAATGAAAGGTATTCATGATGACATGAGAGCGGAAGGATATAATACCTCTGAATATTCACAGGAGCAATCTGATTACGCATCTGACTATTCTGATTATAGTAGTGACAGTCAGTCAAGCTCAGACTATTCAGTAGGGTCGGACGGTAAGCTCTATGAAAACGAGGCGTGTGAATTATGTAGCGGTACTGGTGTAGAGACTGGAACGAATATGCACACAGGGGAGACAGAAGGCAGGATTTGCCCTATGTGTGATGGTAAAGGAAGAAGAAGTTATTAAAAATCCAACTTTATGAAGAAACTGATACTATTGTTCGTGCTATTTGCTGTTGCTGCTTGTGACAGGAAGATAGGTTATTATGATTTGAAGAACGAGAATGAAACGTACTCCTACGATGGTGAACTCTACTCGGGAACAGCTGTTAGTGATGTCGAGGCAGAAAACCCCTCAACGGTTTATGAATTTCGTGAAGGAGTTAAACAAAGTGAAATTAAATATTATCCCGAGTTTGCGGGAGGCAAAGTCCAATATGAAAAAAACTATTCCATGGGACGTTTAAGTGATGAAAAGGAATTCTCAAAAGACGGACTACTGTTGCGAGAAGAGCATTATTCTTGGGGAATGGACGGTAAAGCTACCGCATCTGTGACTTGGTATGATTGGTGTGGGAAAGCAAAAAGAAAAAAATCATTCGTATGCGATAAAAATATTAATATTAAATATGTCAACTATGACCACTTCATTCCTGAACCATGTAAATAGTATTTCATGTTCAGTATTAGGGCATGCTTGAAAACAGCACACTTTTTTAATTTAATAACCTGGTTTACAGGCGTATAATTTTGCTATCCTAAAAATATACACTATTTTAGCGGTATCAAATTATAAGCCATGCAAGTTAAATACATTAGAGTAAGCACCGAAGAACAAAACACGGGTCGTCAGGAAGTGAATTCAAAATCTTTCTCCAAAATCTACATTGACCGTATATCTGGTTCAATCCCATTTGCAGAACGAAAAGAAGCCAAGAGATTAATAGCCGATATTGAGGCGGGTTTGGTTACGGAAATACACCTAAGCTCTATAGACCGCATGGGAAGGTCTATCCTAAACATTTTAGAGGTTCTTGAATACTTCAACCAGAAGAATATTAATCTATTTGTTGAAAACATCGGAATGTTTTCCATGATAGATAATAAACCCAATCCATCCTTTAAGATGATTGTAAGTGTGCTGGGTAATGTGGGTGAAATGGAACGTCTAAACATGTTAGAGCGTCAACGTCAGGGGATAGAGCTTGCAAAACTCAAAGGAACTTACAAGGGTAGATTATTCGGCACCAAAATCACCGAAGATGAGATTCTGGCGAAGTACAAGAGCGTTGTAAGAGAGTTGAAACGGGGTGAGTCATTGAGGCGTGCCGCAAAAATCGGTGGATGTTCACTCGGTACGACACAGAAAATTAAAGCTATATTAGATAAGAAGAATGAAACAGTTTAGAGTAAGGTTATGGGTTGGTTCCAGTCCTAGCGAAGTGGTTGTAACAGCGATGAACAGCGCAAATGCGCTATCTACCGCTAGGAAACTTTACCCCAATGCTAGGGTCATATCGGCATCGCCTGTATGATGTGGGGAGAGGCTGTTTAAAAACTTTTTTTCATTAAAGACTTGTCACCAAAACATATATTGTGTAGTTTTGTACATATAAGGTTCTCAAGGAGAACTACACAATAATCAACACCCATTGATTATATTTTTCTACCCTGTAATTTGGGCTAGATGTACCCTGACTAAAATAACGAGATTTTTGTCGAGTCCAGTTGTGACTATAAAAGAATAATTCTCCGCCAATCCTGTCCTAAATAAAATTTAACACTATCAAACTTAACCATTT
>NZ_NOXV01000128.1 GCF_002251835.1 Flavobacterium cyanobacteriorum | reverse complement strand
GTTAAATACTATGTCGTCTATGTCGTTCATACCATTACTGCTAACGGTTTGCGGCTTTGCGAAGTGGCGGATTTTCAGCACAAAACTTCAATCGAAGCACTTCACTTTGTTTTAGCACTAAACTGTCTTAGAAGCACTTAACCCGCCATTTTACAAAACCGCTGTTAGCCGATCGCCCTTCTTCTTCGTCAAGTTTAGTTCTGTTTTATATTCTTCTTTTGGTTCTTCTACTAAGAATAATTCTAGTTCTTTTTTGTCATTGAAACCACCAATTTTTTGTCTGTAAGTAGCTGCTGTTTTTGGGTTTTCAATTTCAAACTTTCTGTTTTTGCTTATTGTCAAAAATTCTTCTTCTTGGTCAATACCTAAAAATCGTCTGTTTGCCAAATTTGCTGCAATGCCTGTTGTCGAACTACCTGTAAATGGGTCTAAAATCCAAGCGTTTGGCTTTGTCGAAGCCAAAATAAGTCTTGTCAAAACAGAAAGAGGCTTTTGTGTTGGGTGTTTACCACACGATTTTTCCCAAGGTGCAATTGCCGGAAGTTTCCAAACATCTTTCATTTGCTTGTCTCCGTTGACTTGCTTCATTAGTTCATAGTTGAAATAATGAGGAACTTTCTCGGATTTTCTTGCCCAAATGATTTGTTCTGTCGAGTAAGTAAAATAGCGGCAAGAAAAATTCGGTGGGGGATTGGTCTTTTCCCAAGTGATGATGTTCAAAATCTTAAAGCCTAATTCTGTCAAGATTTGTCCAACCGAAAAAATGTTGTGCATTGTTCCGCTTATCCAAATAGTTGCATCATCTTTCATTTTATCACGAACTAATGAAAGCCATTTGCGATTGAACTCGTTTATGTATTCAAAGCCGTGAGATTTATCCCAACCCATTATTTATGATAAATAGTAAAGAAGTAAAAATATTTTATAATCGACTTCATCGACAAATTCACAAGGTTCATTCAAAGGAATTTCATTATCAGAAATTACAATTAAAACTTCTGGAGTTATTTTTGCCACCTTTGAAATAATATCCTTACCCCAAAAAGTGATATTGTCACCTTCTACCATATAAAAATTGCTTCCATTTGAAAGTAAGTCAAAGCTTATAATTTCTTTCTTTGGAAATATGTCAATTTCAGTTGAAACAAAGTCTTCACTGTCTAAAACAATTTCTTCGTTCCTATACATTTCTTGAACTTTAGAGATAGCTTCATCGCTTGAGTTGGCTTGAACTTCAATAATTCTTGATAAGAACTCTTGAACTTCAATTTTAAATGTCTCCATATTGAATCTTTTTATATTGTCCACGACCAACAAACTCAATTATTCCTTTATCACGTAACAATTGCAGTTGCTGTCTGATTTTATCTTTAATGAAATTATTGTTAGGATATTTCAGCTTAAGTTTTTTCTCAAAAGCATAGACTTCATCAAGGTAAAACACATCGGATTTTATTTCGTCAATACATTTCATAACATCTAAAATCCACCCCTTGGCATCACTTGACTTTTGTCTTAAGAATAAAGTTTTATTAAAAGATTGCTTAACAATTTCTTGGTCAATTACTTTGGCGTTTTTTACTAAAAACACCTTTCCCGATTCTGCAACTTTAGAAATATCAATATTGCATCCAATCCATCCTGCTCTTCTTGCTGTTGGAGCCAAGGGTGTCCTTTTGATTATTATTTCTTCTGTAAAAAATTGCTTAGGAATAATCAAGAAATCATTGACAGTCCAATTTTTAGAATAAGTAAGAAAGAAAAAATTTGGATTATTTTCAGAACAAATTCTTTCAATCATTGTAGAATATGCACCATCTGTAATTGTATTTGTGAGTTTTCCAACTTTACTTTTTAACTCAAATTCTTCTGAACATTTCTTGCAATAAAAATCTGCAACAGGTCTATTATTTTCAAAATCACTTAGAGGTAAATCTCCACAACTTGGACAATAAGAATTTGCAAGAACCCAATTTTCTGTTAGAACCCTTGCTATTTGAGAATTGCTTTGATAACCTTCTGCAAGTTTTTTATTAAACGATAAGTTCATTATTGGCAGTAAGTTGCGTTAGGGATAGTAGTGGAAAGCCCGCAGCGAAGCGAGGACTTGGAACGGATAGCCCGACCCGATAGGGGAACGCCCAAATAAAATTTTTCAGGATTGGCATTAATGCTTCTACTTGCATCTACTCTTTGTATGTTGAAGTCAGAATATAAGTCGTCAAAGAAATTATCGTTTTTGTCCTTGCCCTTAACATCTGAATTGCTCAAAATCCAAGTATGATTTAGTGCATCAAGTTTGTGGCAAAAATCTCTTAATCTTATCTGTTCTGCATCAGTAAACTGGTCTTTTGCGTATGAGTTGAAACTGGAAGTTTCGCTTAATGGCTTGTAGGGAGGATCGAAATAAAATAACGTGTTGTTGTCAGCGTGATTTAGCGTTTTTTCATAGTCACCACAAAGAATCTCCACTTTTTGAAGTGCTTGGCTTACTGCCAAAATATTTTCTTTATCGCAAATTGTCGGTCTCTTATAACTGCCCATTGGCACGTTGTATTCGTTTTTTCGATTAACTCGATAAAGTCCGTTGAAGCAAGTTCGATTGAGAAAAATAAACAAAGCGGCTTGTCCGCTTTGTTCTTCTTTTCTTTTGTTATACAGTTCTCTTTTAGAGTAGTAATATTCTTTTTTTGCTTCGTCTTGTCCTTCTAGTCCGTGAAATTCGTTTTGTAAAGTTTGAAGAATTGAAATCAGTTCTTTGGGTTTTGAAGCTATTGTTCTGTAAGTTTTTATTAAGTCTTCATTAATGTCGTTAATAACTGCTTTTTGGAGGTTTGGAAAGTTGTTTAAGACCCAAAACAGAACTGCACCACTTCCAACAAAGGGTTCAACGTAGGTGAATTTGTCTTTGCAAAGGTCTTTTGGCAAAGCCTTTTCAATGTCGTTAATGAGCTGTGTTTTACCACCTGCCCACTTTAAAAACGGTTTTGCTATTCTGTCTATCATTAGTCCTTTATATTATTTTTTTTGCTTCAAGCAAATTTACAATTTTCATTTTTCTTATTCTCCGTTTCGGTCAGTTAATTGTCAACCGATTTTGTCTGTTCGGTCGTCTTTTAGGGTTGCACACAACGTTCCCACGCTTTGCGAGGTTGCGGGCTAAATAAGCCTTTACTTTAAGGTTATAACTAAACTTTATTGATTTGCCAAAACTTTAAATTAATCACTTACCCCGCAATCTTGCAAAACGTGTGTTGTATGAAGCCATTATTTTTACTAAAACTCTAACTGGTCAAAAGAATTAATGTTTTTTAACAATTTTTTGTTTTTATCAAAGACTATTATTTTAGGTAATTCTATAGATATACCTAAAGAAAAATCTGAAGGAAAATTATTTTTTTTATCAATTAAAACAGGAATATTTATCTCTTTAAGTTGTTCATAATTGATAAAATTTTTAATCACATCTATATTTTTTTCAGTAGTTACCAATAATATTTGATGCTTTTTTTGCAATCTTTTATAGTTTTCAATATTATTAATAAGCTCTTTACAATCATCACATTTACAAGAAAAATAAACAAAAACAATATTTTTATTTGATATTTCAATAGATTTATCCGAAAAAAAATTATTTTCTAAAGTCTCATATTCAAAAGAAGGAATTTCGGAAAATGGTTTAAATCTTGAATAGAAAAATAGAGAAATAAAAATTAAAGATAGAACAATAATGATTTTTATGAATTTTTTCATTTTATTATTTTATAGGTTGCTAAGTCAATTTTTTTTATTTTTGAAAAATCAAAAGATAAAGTAGGTTCTTTTCTGCATTTGTTTGTAAATATTGAGTTTTTAAAATAACCATCAAGTACTTGTAATTGACTATCAAAGCGATATGTAACTAATTCATATTTTCCACTTTCATTTTTATTATATTTGATAAAACTTTCTTCGTTAAGAATTTTAAAATTAATTATATTATCTTTTATAACCACATTTCGTTTATTTTTTTTATCAATTGATGAAAGGCAATTAAATTCATAAATACCAAAATCTTCTATATCAACAATCAAATATCCATTATAAGGAAATTCTTTATTACTTTTTTTGTGTTCAAATTCAATTTTATATAAACCATCTGATTTTGATAATGAATAATTAAATTCCTTTTTGTTTTTAATAATAAATAATAGTTCTGTACTTAAATATGGTTCATTAGAATGCAGATAGCTAAAATTAAAATAAATTTCATTATTTCTTAATGAATAGATTGGACGTCTATCTGGAGTTAATTTAAAATTATTAATAATATTTTTTTCGTTTTCACAATAATAACCATCTTTTCCTTTGTATAAAAGTCTTTTATTTATAAAAGTTAATGTGTCTTGCTCATTTTTAAATATGAAGTGGTTTAAACTTATTTGTTAAATAAAAAAGGGTTGAC
>NZ_NOXV01000102.1 GCF_002251835.1 Flavobacterium cyanobacteriorum | reverse complement strand
GTTAAAAACTAACCATTCTTTTTTTTATTGTTTAGGACGCTATTGTTCCTGGAATAATATATTAGCAGTATAAAAGTAAATGTCCACGGAACCGTAAACACCAGTTCTGTCAGAGCTTCAGCAACACTTTCATCTTCAAGGTCTTTTATGAAGTTAAGCGCATTGATTATAAATGCCGCAATTAAGAAAAAAAATATCCTGTTTTTCAAGCTACTCAGTTATTTGTATACTTTGTTCTTCAATATCGGCTGCATAAAAGAAGCCTAAAGGCCTGTTAGAGGGTGTTGTTACATTTATTACATTGCTGCGTATGGAAGCAGGCGGCGGATTTCCTGTAAAAGAAACACCCTGGTTGCCTGTCTGTTCAAACACCTGATAAAGATATTCAAAATATTTTTGTGAAATTCCAAGCTGTTGTGCTGTGGCAATATCATTTACGGTGAAAGATACTTCTTCATTTGGATTTATGCCAAAGCGCTGCTGCCCGTCAAAAAATTCATCGGAAACAATTAAGGTTTCAGAATTTCCGGGGTCGGGAACAATAGTGTAAATACCATTTTTAAAAACACGGTAATAATAATAATTCTCTATGGCTGCCGGGTCAGTAGAATCAAATTTTAAGAAGTAACCTTCATCTGTAAATAATGTTTCTTCTTCAAATTCAAAATAAAAATTATCAAAAACGGCAACTTCGTTAAGGGTATCATTACCGGTATATGTTTCGCCTCTCCATATAATTGTTATGGTATAAACAGTATTCAGTTCAGGTATAAGTTCGCTGTTGCTATACAGGCCGTTGCCGGTATGTATAAATTCCCATGTGGTAGTACCATCGGTTACGGTTACGGTAGCGTCAGTAACACCCGGGCTGCTGTCCTGTGACAGGTAATTTATTGTTGTAGAAAGTTTTACTGATTGTATGGCTCCGGGATTGTTCCTGTTCCTTTCAATACCTCCTTCAATTACCAGCCTTTCAATAGTAGTAAGGGTAATATCACCTGTTACTGTTTCCTCACAAGAGCATAGCGCAGTAACTGTTAGTAGTATGATTAATCGTAATGTTTTCATATCTCTAAAATTTAAATTCATAAGTTACACTGGGTACTATACCAAAAAATGAAAGTTTTACCGCTTCTGTCCTTCCTGTTGCCACTTCAACATCATTAACTTCACTTACTTCCCTGAAATATATTGAAGATGCATTTTGCCTGTTGTATACATTCACCAGGCTGAATATCCACTTACCGGTCTTCCCGCTACCGGGTTTGGGATTTAACGTAGCAGATAAATCAAGCCTGTGGTAGGTGGGCAGCCTGCTTCCGTTCCTTGAATTATAATCAGCCACAACCAGCCCGTTCTGTTCATAACGGCCTGTAGGGTAAGTAACCGGCCGTCCGGTGCTCAGGCTGAATATACCGCCAAATTCCCATCTTTCACCAAGCTTATACATACCAACAATATTGAGCCTGTGCAGTTGGTCGGCATTGTTAGGATAATAGCGGCTGTTGTTTATCCCCGTTATTTTAGTTTCACTTTTAGATAAGGTGTAGCTTATCCAGCCGGTAAAGTTACCTTCATATTTATTAAGCAATACTTCAACACCATAAGCCCTGCCTGTTCCCTGTATCAATTGTGTTTCAATATCTTCCCTGAAAAGTAGGTCTGCACCCTCTTTAAAATCAGTTACATTATAAAGCCTTTTATAATAGGATTCTACACTCAGTTCGTAGGCATTATTTAAAAAGCTCCTGTAATAGCCTATACCAACCTGGTCGGCAGACTGGGGTTTTATGTAGGGGCCGCTTGGTGTCCACACATCAAGTGGAGTAGGAGATGTAGTGTTGGTTACCAAATGAATGTACTGATACATCCTGTTATAGCCTGCCTTTACTGATGAATTTTCATTTAGAAGATAGCGGAATGACAACCTTGGCTCCAGGTTATTAAACCTGCTGATGATTTCGCCTCGTTTATAGTTCCTGCCCGATATAACTTCATTTTCTTCATAAACATCCTGTACAGGGTTATAAAATATTGGCATCCCGTTATTGTATTGGTTTATAGTTTCCCGGCCCAGCCTTGAAAAATTTGAGAACCTTAGCCCGGGCTGTATCAATAGTTTATCGCTGATTTTATATTCTGTATCGACATAAGCGCCATTCTCAAGGCTGTATTTTTTACTGAAAGTCTGGCTATTTACTGAAGAGTTGTTAAGGGGCGATATTTCTCCGGGGCTAAATACATAATAAAGTATATCTAAACCTGCTCTGGCAGTTACATCATTATTATAATACCATGTAAGCCGTGGCTTTATATTAAAGTTACTTATCCTGGATTTCCAGGTATATTCTGAACCTGACCTTAAATTGTCCAGTTCATAATCATAATTAGAATATACTGCCGATGTTTGCAGGAAAAGCTTATCGCTCAATATGCTTGTCCAGCGTAATGTTCCTGTTGCGTTACCCCATGTAGTCCCTATAAGCCCCGGCAGCTTAAACCTGTCCCTCCCGAAATAGCCCGATAAGTAGAGGTTGTTCTTTGCGTTAAGCTCATAATTGGTTTTCAGGTTAAGGTCGTAAAAGTATAGCCTAGTATCTTTAAATTCGTCATCAATAAATGTAAAAGCATCAATATATGACCTTCTTGCAGCAACCATATAAGATCCCCTTGCGTCTGCCGAATCCCTTTTTGCAAAAGGGCCTTCCACAAGTACCCGGCTTGATATTAACCCTATACCGGCTTCACCGTTAAATTCCTTTTTATTACCTTCTTTCTGCCTTACATCAAGGACAGAGGAAAGCCTGCCACCATAATAGGCTGGTATTCCGCCTTTATAGAGCTTTACATCCTTTATGGCATCAGGATTGAAAACTGAAAAAAAACCAAACAGGTGCGATGCGTTATATATAGTGGCATCATCCAGCAGTACAAGATTTTGGTCTGCACTGCCGCCCCTTACATTAAATCCGCTTGATGCTTCATTAACGCTGGAAACTCCGGGCAATAATTGTATAGTTTTTAAAACATCAGGCTCTCCAAGTATTGCAGGTAATTTTTTTATTACAGATGCTTTCAATGTTGCGGTACCTATCTCAGATGATTGCACCGTATTTCTTTTCTTGGTTACCACTACCTCGGCAAGTTCTTCTACAGCCTGTTCAAGGGCAACATCAAGCCTTAGGTTATTGCCTGTTATTTCTTTTACAATATTTTTATAACCCGTGTAAGAGATTGTTATCTGGGTAGTTTCACCTTCAACAGGTAGGGAAAAATACCCGTATTCATTGGTAGTAGTTGTATTACCTTTAGAATCGAAAATACTGACGCCAAATAATTTTTCACCCGATTTTGCATCGGTTATATATCCTGATATAACTTTTTTTTCCTGAGCATAAATGCTGTCGGCAACAAAAATGATAAGTAACAGAAGAAGCCTGGCCATAATTTTTAAATTTTTATATGGCCAAATTTATTTTTATCGTATCGTGCTGTTGTTCATAAAAATGAAGAACCCGGTAATATCCTGACTAACCCCCTGAAATTGTAATTTAACTTTATGAATTAACAGCCTCCTTATACACCTTCAGTGCTCTTTCGCGTGCTTTTTTATGCTCTACAATGGGTTTATAATGCAGTTCCTGGAACTCCGGCACCCATTTTTTAATGTATTTCAGGTCAGGGCCAAATTTTTTGACTTGTTCAGACGGATTAAAAATCCTGAAGTATGGCGCGGCATCAACACCGCTGCCGGCAGCCCATTGCCAGTTGCCTACGTTGCTGGATTGTTCATAATCCAGCAGCTTTGGGCAAAATAAATATCGCCTCAGCACCAGTCTATAAGCATTTGCTTACAAATAAAAAGCTAAGCAAAAGTTATTTAGTCATAAAGTGTTTTCAGGAAAATGTAATTATGCTGAAATTGCACTGATATTTTCAACTGTATTTAACCTAAACATACTGACCATGAAACTATTATACTTTTTCCTGTTCCTGTTCGGGATGCTGCTTACAGGTTACCTTTTAATAAATGATTTCAGTTTTGATAATATATCTTTCAGTGGCTATCTTATAAACACACTGTTTATTATGATAGTAGGCTGTGCCGCTGTAATTTGCGTGCTTTATATCCTGGGTACAAGGCGGAGAAGGCCGGACAAAGGCATGATGACCATAAGGCAGTACTACCAGTATAAAAGTGCCCGATAATGAACGTATTATAAATAAAAGAAGCCGTCTCACAACTTGAGACGGTTTTTTTACGTTTT
>NZ_NOXV01000131.1 GCF_002251835.1 Flavobacterium cyanobacteriorum | reverse complement strand
CACCACAAATGTTGATGCGGAGAACCAAACTTTGATTAACCACAAATGTGTCTGCGGAGCACTGAACCGCCACTTTTGCCAAACCCGTGTTAGCACTTCGCCCTTCATTTCTGTCGTGGTTTTTCATTTTCATTTCGTGTCTGTCTTGGTGCGTTGGCTTGGTGGCTCTTTTGCTGTTTTTTGCTTGGCTTTGTGCGGTTGAAAAAACTGCAAATGTGCCACCAATAGCTTTGGCTATTTTAAATAAATTTCATCTCTTACATAAGTGTTGTTGAGCCAAAAACAGTGTTTAGTATATTCTTTTGCTTTAGTCAATTTGTCTTTGGTAGGCAAAGGATAAGTGTCTGCTGCGTTTGTGGCGTGTGGTCGTACGTGTGATACTGAATTGAATGATTTGTTTGGAAAATTTGTGTAACGTGTTGTCCCGATTACTTCTTTCACGATTTTGCCTTTTGAAACAATCTCCTTTGTCTTTGCCCAAACTTTTTCTGCTTCAAGAATGTCAGCATAAGGCATATTCCAAAACTTAACTTTTCTCAAAACTAATTGCTCGTTTTCAAATTGGAAAAACACAAATAAAAATTTATGTTCTAAAATGTCTTTGAAATTGGAGTCGTCCCATTCTTCATTTACGATTTCTTCGTATTTGAAATTTGGAAATGAAATATCCTCTTTCGGTAAATTGTTTTCTTTAAGTCTTACAGTCTTTACAATGATTTCAGCCTTTTCAAATTCTTCAATTTCTTTATCAAGTTCAATTCCTAAAATTGCTTTTGTAAGATTGGAATAAAAACTTTTTGCAGTTGTATTTAATTCAACTCCTGTAATGGCAATTATTTGGTCAACGGTCTTACCGTAATAAGGCTTGAATTTAGAAACAACAATATCTTCGATTGTTTGCTTTTTTGCAACAGCAACTGACGGAATGAGTTTGCCATAAACTCCTGTTGCTTCATTGGCAATTGAAGCAATAATATGATTTACATAACCTTGTTTAAGCGAATATGCTCTTTGTTTTGCTGGAATATCGTTAAAAGGTTGCTTTCTTGTTGAGTTGGAATTTGCACCTTTTGTGCAAGCACCTAAATAAAATGTATCTCCTTCTGAAAGTTCGTGTGCTTTTCCGTCAGCAATTTTTTGTTGGATTAACTCCCAATCTTTCTTGATAATTTCTAAGTCTGTGTTTGGAAAATTCCACTCGTCAACAAGTTTTATTAGGTAATCCAAAACATCATAACCCGCTTGATGTAAATAGAAAATCAAAAGAATATTTGCGTTCTTTTTCCAAAAGTCACTGTCTTCAAATTGTTGGTTTACAACTTCAAGGTAATTGATGATGTTTAATACTAATCTTTCCTTTGAACGATACTCATTGTTCTTCAACCGCTTTAAAGGAGAAGTCTTGAGTTCCATACCAATTTCAAAAAAGTCTGCTTCTGATTTGGAATTTGGATCATAACCAAAATAAAACTTCTCAAGTATCTGTCCGAAGTTTCCTTTACCTGTATAGCTGTGTTCTAAAATTAGTGGGTCGCAAATCTCTCTTAAAGTTTTTCCTTTAAGCAACTTAGCATAATCAATTACTGACTTTTTATCTTTCGGATTGTAAGGTAACTTCATTCGTAATTTTTTGATTTAATGCAATTCCAATTTTTTCAATTACACCTACAACCAAAGCATTTCCCATAAAAAATGCTCTTTTGGTATCAGATACTCCTTCAAGTTTTGTATGGTCGTCAGGAAACATATTTAAGCGTTCAAGTTCAACAGGCGAAAGTCTTCTGTAACCTTTTGGAGTTTGAATAACGTGTTTAAATCTTGATGGAGATTTTCCGCCTTCACCGGTTATTATTGTTCTTGACGGCTTGTCTAATGGGTCAGGGAAAATCATTCCACCTTCACTGTAATTGTATTCAAAACCTTGTGCGTTTGTTCGCATTTCTTTTTTAGGACCTTTTAAATAAGCCCATTTGTCAAGGTCGTTCTTGTCAATATAAAACTCTGATGTTACTTCTCCATTTTGAATAAGGTCTCTCAAAATCGTGAACTTTCCATCATAGTTTGGTTGCGTTTTAAGGGTTGTAACCAATCCATTAATCATTAAACCTGTATTTTCAAAAAGTCCTGTCGTTCCGCCTTTGTTGAAATTTTCAGAAATTGAAACAATATCTCCTTTGAGCTTAAATTCTGTTGGAAATAATGTGTTTTCTGATGTTACAGGAAATGCTTCTGCCAAAGTTCCATCTTCCAAAATCCATTCAGTTGGAGCAACTTCCTTTATGCTTTCATAAATATTAGTTCCTTTAAGATAAGCCAAAATGAAAATTCTTCTTCGTCTTTGTGGCATACCAAAATCTGCTGCATTAATTACTCTCCATTCTACTGCATAACCCAATTCATTTAAACTTTGTAGGATAATAGCAAAGTCTCGTCCTCGTTGTCCCGATGGCGAAATGAGAAGCCTATCAACATTTTCAAGAAATAAATATTTTGGTTTATTCTTTTTCTCTGAAATTATTTTGTGAATACTCCACCACAAAACACCTTTCTTTCCGATAAGTCCTTTTGAATTTTTTAGAGTTGTCGCAACTGAATAGTCTTGGCAAGGAAACCCACCGACCAATAAATCATGGTCGGGAATTTTAGATACATCAACTTGTGCAATGTCTTCATTAGAATGTCGGTTTTTCCCAAAACGATTTTCATAAACTAATGAAGCGTGTTGCGTTTTTGTGGATGGTTCCCATTGGTTGCTCCAGACCACTTTATAAGGTGATTTTAGAGATTTTTTATATCCTGATGATGCAGATTTTCCATTCCATCCTTCAAGTCCAAGACGAAAGCCACCTACGCCTGCAAATAATTCTACGACTTTAATTTCATTTTCCATTGTGAACAGTTTTTAGGTATTTCACTTTTTCCTCAGCAACTTTTAAGATACTTAAATCAGCTTCCTCGTCAAGAATTTTGTAAGCGATTTGATCACTTAAAAAGTCATTCTGCAATTCTTTTTCGTCAACTTTAAAAAAGTCAGCAACTTGCTTAATAATTTGCTTTGTCGGCTGTCTTTCGTTGCGTTCAATCTTAGCAAGAAGCGAAGTGTCAATGCTAATTTGTTCTGAAACAAATTTTAAAGTCAAACCAGCTTCCTCTCTTAGATGTCTGAGATGTTCTCCAAATGATTTTGTCTTCTTAATTGTCGCCATATTGGTCAAATATTGTCCAAAAATAAGTAGAATAATTTTATGGACAAAAAAAGTCCAAAGAAGTTTTCAACAATGTTTGGGTGGTGGGTGGGCTTGGGTGTGTCGGGCAAAATTAAATGTGCTGTTTTAGGCCGGCTTGTGGAAGGGAAAACAGCTCTTTTAATTTTGCGAAGCGTTGGTATTTTTCTGTTCGTATATTGTCGGTCGTGTCGGTTTTTTAGGGTGAGTGCTAACGTGTTGCAGCTACAAGAAGTTGGCGATTTCGGAGACGAAAACTTTCTGCCACCACTGTACTTGATACGAAGCTCAAATGTTCAATTAACCACTGAACCGCCAATTTCTTGTAGCTGCTGTTAGCGGTTCGGCTTTTATTTGTCAAACAGTTTTTCAATTCCAAATACTTTGTTCTTAGTAAGCAAGTCAACTATTTCGTTTTGTAATCTAACTATTTCAGACTTGTCTAAATTTTCTAGTTCAATTGAATTGTCTAGGTTTAAAAATTTGTTTTTCAGAGTATCAATTAAGTTGTTGTCACCTTCGGTTGCAGTTAACAGTTTTCTTTTTGCTTCTTGGAAAATTTTACGTCCTTCTTTAAGTGTCATATGGTTTGGTCCGCTGTCATTGTTCACTTCAAAGTCATCTATTCCATCGTCTTCCCAAAAACATATGGCACAAATGTCAAACGAATCCCGTTCGTCCAAGGTCAAGTAACCACAAACTGGGCAAGAGTTCTTTAATATGTCTTCACTTTTGACATCAGTCCTTTGTTTACCGATTTTTATTGCAAAGTTTTTCTGAAAGAAGTCTCTTCTCTGATTAAAATTGTCGTTATAATGTTCTTGCTCTTTCATTTCTAGGTTGTCTTTTAAGCTGACCGCTAACGTTCCGGCGCTTGGCGAGGTTGCGAACTTCGGAACCGATTATTTTCTTTTAGAGATAAAATTTCTTGCGAAATGTAAACGTGAATTTACTACAAAATTCGCAATCTTGCCAAACGCCTGTTAGTGGCTGCCAAAATT
>NZ_NOXV01000125.1 GCF_002251835.1 Flavobacterium cyanobacteriorum | reverse complement strand
TAAATAACATCAAAAATCAATTAATTTAATTTCACCCAACGGGTTAAACATAAATTAAAAACTAAATTTCAAAGAAATTATTCTTTCATGTTATCAGGAAGTGGTTTAATATTCAAAAAATTATAAGTATAAATTAAACTATAAATTTTCCAAGTGTTATCTGTTTTTACTAATTGCCAAGATTCTGCACCCCAATTTGTTGTTGTAGAACCCATTATAAACTTATAATCAAAAACAACAGTAGCTAACTTTCCATCAGTAAAGATGTTAACGTTATAAAATTTCTCTTCTAATCCAATATCTTTAAGTTGCGGATCATTCAATAGCTCATAAGCTCCACTCTGCTCTATTTCTTTCGCATTAGGATCTAACCGTTTTCCATATTCAAAAGACTTGTCATGTGCAACAGAAATCCATACAACTTTTTTATTGTAAAAAAGATTTGTTAAAGCAATTGAGTCTTTACTTTTAATGGCATTTTTGAAGTCATCTATAAGAATTTGTATTTCTTTTTTTGAGGCTGTCAAATCAATATCATTTAATTCTTTATCAATGTTTGATTTTGATTTTTCTTCTTTAACTTTTTCAAAAGAAATAGTTTTCCCAAATTCCGTAGTAATTGAAAAGACAGAAGAAGTTAGAATTTCTATTTTATATTTTGTTGTTCTGATAAATGCTAAGGATAATTCTTTTTGATCAGATGAAATTTGCCAAGTTCCCTTTTGAGATCCTTGAGGCGTAATAATGTTTAAAGAAAAATCTTCGTCAAACTGATATCGAATTTCAGGAATGAATGATGTAATCAGTGACTGTTTTTGGCTTTCTAATTGAGCTACTAATGCCGCATCTGACTTTTTATAATTCTCTACTAAATCAAAGAAATAAACTTCTGTTGATTTTTCTGATATTTTCCATAATCCAACAATATTTTTTGAAAAATTATTTTTTTGTGCGTTTAAAAAATTAACAATTAAAAAAGTTACTAGGATTGTAATTTTTGTTTTCATAATTAAATGATTTAATGTTATTTGACACAAACGTATTGATAAAAAAAAGTGATTGGTAATAGAATCAATACAAAATGATGAATAAATGATGAAAAAGTGACAAAAAAAGTCTTGTCATATGATAATGATAAAAACATCCTTTACTTTTGGGGTAACTATGAATGAATAATAAATATCTTGTTCATTAATAAAATTTTACAAATAACAAATGACAATAGCTAACACTACTATTTTTCAAAGAGGCTTATTGCTTCATTTACTTTTTTGGTTTTCGGTATTGGCTTTATTAATATATCCAAGCTTAATTGTTGATCAACCTCTACCGGTTGACTATTACAGAAATTCGTTAATTCTATTTATTTCCTTGTGTTTATCTGTATATACCAATAGATACTTATTGCTACCATTATACAAAAGGAAAAAATATATTTTATATTTTATTCTGATTTTAATCAGCATAGCTATCATAAGCTATACCGAAAGTATATTTTGCAATAACTTTATAAATAGTTTTATTTTCAATCTATTATTTGTGATAATTACTTCCTTTTTACACTTTTATAGAAATACGTATTTAGAAAATATTCGATTAAAAGAACTACATGATAGTATAGAGTTAAAACTTTTAAAAGAACACCTAAATCCACATTTTTTTTTTAATACGCTCAACATCTTGTACAATGCCTCAATGACAAATGCAACTATTTTGCCAAATCTAATCGTTAGTCTAGGTACAATGATGCGGTATATATTTACAAGTATAGAAAAAGAAAAAGTACTGGCTACTGATGAGCTAAACTTTATAGAAGATTATTTAAATTTTGAAAAAATTAGATTTTCTGACCATATTAAAATTTCATTTTTTAAAAATGTACAAATACAAGATCAAACCTTACCTCCTATGCTTTTAATACCATTTATTGAGAATGCATTCAAACACGGTGGAGCAAACTATAATGAAAAATTAGAAATAGATATAACTATTATGGTTAATCAAGCGTTTCTTTGTTTTGAAATTAAAAACACAAAAAATAATACCAATAGTAAAATTCTGCAATCAACAGGTATTGGAATTGCAAATACAAAAAAAAGGCTTGAGAAGTTAATTCCAAATCATCAATTGATTATTGATTCAACATCTGAATTATTCAGTGTTTATTTGAAAATACCTTTTTAACAATCTTAATGTAAACAGCATAAAAATGTCATTTAAATGTATCGTAGTGGATGACGAAAAACCGTCAAGAGAAATATTGAAAAAATTTATTGATAATATACCAAGTCTAAAATTAGTAGCAGAGTGTTACAATGCAATTCAAGTAATTGAAATTACTTCTAAAGAGTCTATTGATATAATTTTTTTAGATATTGAAATGCCAGACATGACTGGGGTTGAGTTATTAAAAATATTACACAACAAACCCTTAGTCGTATTTACAACCGCTTATGATAAATATGCTTTAACGGGCTATGATTTGGGTGTTATAGACTATCTTTTGAAACCTTTTTCTTTTGAAAGATTTGTTATTGCTGTACAAAAGTGTTTTTACAATTTAAAATCTGATAGGTTAATTAAATCCGATAGTGGAGAATTGCCATACCTCCTAATTAAAGTTGATAAAGACATTAAGCGATTTGATATCAATTCTATTTATTACTTTAAATCTTTTGGAAATTACACTAAATTATTTTTGCAAAATCGCGAAATTTTATGCTCAGAACCTCTTTCAAAAATTGAAATAAAGGTGTCCGATCACAATTTTATTAGAGTTCATCGATCATATATAATTTCAAAATCAAAAATAACTAACATTTTATCCAATGCCGTTTGCTTGGATAATTATTCAGTACCTCTAGGTAACCGATATAAGCTGAATTTATAATTTACATCTTATTGTTTCATTTGTAGAATTTTGTATCAGCTATTTTAATCATAACACATACCAGAACGAATTAATTCAAGTTGTATAAAAGGGCATACGCAAAATATATTTACAATATAAACTTGAAACCGACTAAATGAAAAACTATGAAAGAATATATTGAACAGAATAAAATTTTACTTAATCACTTTAAACCATTAGAAGAAAAACACATATTGGATGAGGTAAACTATTCTATTAAAATAAGAC
This sequence comes from Flavobacterium cyanobacteriorum, assembly GCF_002251835.1. Classification (GTDB taxonomy): domain Bacteria; phylum Bacteroidota; class Bacteroidia; order Flavobacteriales; family Flavobacteriaceae; genus Flavobacterium; species Flavobacterium cyanobacteriorum. Next base: position 1,007 of record NZ_NOXV01000125.1, on the reverse strand, counting down.
AAATCAAAAAAGATGAGCATATTTTAAAAGAAGGCAATTCATCTGATACAATTACCTACATTATCAAAGGATGTTTTAGACAGTATTCTGAATTACAGGGCAATGAAGTAAATTTTCTTTTTTATTTTGAAACCGATTTCGTTTTAGATTATTTAAGTTTTTTAACGAATAGTTTTTCAAAATACAATATTATAGCCATTGAAGATTCTACCATCTTAGAAATAAAAAAGAAAGACCTTAATGCGTTAAAAAGTAGAGATGTATTATGGGATTTATTCTTAAAAAATGTAGCAGAAAAAGAAATCATCAGATTATATAAAAGAAATGAAGTATTACTCACTTTAACACCAGAAGAACGCTATTTAAAACTTTTAGACGTTCATCCGCAAATAATGCAGCGAGTGTCACAAAGAAAAATAGCAACATTTATAGGTATTACAGAACAATCCTTGAGCAGAATTAGAAAAAGAATTTTTACAAAACCGCCGAACTTACCTTAAGTTAATACGACTTGCTTTAGACTAAATGTAGTTTTGTGTAAAATTCAAAACTTACTATTATGAAAATCAATTCAAAAATTCACGGTACATTAGACTACGCATCTGTTTTATTTCTTTGGGCATCACCAACTCTTTTTGGATTGCCTGAAAACACATCTTACTTCACCTATGTTTTAGGTTTTATACATTTGACCCTTACTATTTTAACCGATTTCGATTTAGGGTTAATTAAAGTGATTCCACTTAAAATACACGGCATTATTGAAGCTGTTGTAGCCGTTTTATTAGGTGTAACGGCATTGTTTTTAGGAAGTATTGAGGGTACTATTGCTCGAAATTTCTATCTGATTTTCGCAGTCGTTTTAGCTGGTCTATGGTTTTTAACTGAATACAAGAAAAACACCCTAGATTAAATAAATCATTTAACATAACCCTAGGGTGAAACTATTTGAAGTAAAATAATTTAGTACACGACAAAAAATATAATTGATTAAAAATCAATAAAAT
>NZ_NOXV01000123.1 GCF_002251835.1 Flavobacterium cyanobacteriorum | reverse complement strand
CGTCAACCCTTTTTTATTTAACAAATAAGTTTAAACCACTTCATTTAGTCCACAGAAATTAAATACTATATTATGAAAAAACTATTGCCTCTCGCTATCCTTCTACTGGCCTCCCTTTCCTGCTCTACCGAAGATAAGGCCGTAACAGAAGAAAACGGCCGTTTTTTTAGTAAAAAAAATGCCGGTAAAGACCAAATTATTTATAAAAGGGTCAAAAAAGCCGCCCTGCCCAACCCCGACCTGGTGAATAGCATACTAATGAATATACGGCAAAATAGCGATCCCCAATTTTTCATAGACGATGCAATAGCGCTTTATGCGGGATATGAAGGCACGCACACCCTTACCTTTCCCACCTACAGGACTGACGGGAAAAGTGAAACCATCCAAAACATAGTATTACAATCAGCCGATGATGGCGAGTACGATGCCTACCTTTTTAGTTACAGCCTCACTACAGCAGAGTTGGACACGTGGGATAAGATAGGTTCCGAAAGCATCCGTTCCCGGACAGAGATAACATCCTTATCTGCAGGCAGCGGGCCGGGGATGATAAACATAAGTTGTTTTGAGCCAGTACAGAATTATATTGGGCGCTGGGAATGCGAAGCCGGCAATGAGCATGCCCCGGGAGATCCATCGTGTAGCGTGGGTGGCAGCAGGTGGGTGATGCGCCCGGCTACCCAAAGTTGGGTATATGTTGGCTGCGCTGACAGCGGTGGTGGTAGCACCGGCGGTGGTGGGAATACCGGGGGCGGTGGCAGTACCGGGGGTGGTGGGGCAGGCCCCCGCCCACGCACTACTATTGTGACCCAGCCTATAATGCTTGACCCTGCTATATTCCAGATTATATTAGATGAATCTTTTACAGAAAATGACTGCCTCATGGGAGTGTATAATCAATTAGGGGGCTCTCCCACTTTTCAGGAATATTTACAAAATTTTGACGGAGAATTTTCTGTGGCGCATTTAAAATTGAAATCGAGTTCGACTTTATCAAGTACCACAAATGCAGAAACAGCAAGTCCAAATAACTATTTAATAACAATTACGTTTAATTCAAATAATTTGAGCAGACCTGCATTATCAATAGCAAGGACAATTATTCATGAAATAATTCATGCTGAAATTTATAGAAAATTACTATCCATCGCCGGACAACCAAACATAGAATTTACACAAGCCCAATTAGAAATATTAAGAAATAATTATCCTGGTTTATATGACTATTATATGAGGTATGAGTTTAATGTTCCGGCTGGTCAACAGGTTTCTGATGCACAGCATCAAATGATGGCTCAACATTATCGTGGAATAATAGTCCAGGCTTTAAAAGAGTTCAATAATAATGTATCCGATGAAGTCTATGAAGCCATTGCATGGGAAGGTTTGAAAAATACAGTAGCTTGGAATAACCTAACGCAAGCAGAAAAAGAAATAATAGATAATACAATTACTAATTTTGAAAATAGTAATTCTAATTGCCAATAATTATGATTAGTTACAAAATATTATTTTTCTTTATATCATTCTGGTGGTATGTAAATGTACAATCACAAAAAGAAATGATTGTATTGGTTTTCGATGAAACAAAGATGAAATTTGAAGATAATATATTCATTATTAATGGGCAAAAATTCAAGTTTTTTTCCAAAAAAAAATCTGAAGTAAATTATTCGGATATAAAATACAAAGTTTCAACTTTTAATGAGATGAACTTGAAAGTAAGAAGAAATAAGAACTATACTAAAGATAAAAAAGAAGAATTTTACTATAAAGATTTGTTTGATATATATATATATATTAAAAAAAATAATATGTCTGGTGTGCTATATCCCGTTGAAAAAATATGGGTTGTTGAAGGTAAGATCATTGATTAAAATTTGATTATACACAAACTGATGAAGTTTACGAAGCATTAGCTTGGATTGGTCTAATGGGTACTGGTGGTGATCCAGATGATATAACAGGATTACCACCCCAACCCACCGTGGCGTGGCAAAATGTACCCCAAAGCCAACGTTTGCAAATTTTATATACTTACAATCATTTTAAAACCCATAACCCACCATGCCAATAAAACTAATATTATTTTTCATCCTACTATATTCTAGTCAAAAGTCTGTGGCACAAGAGAAAGAAACGATTATTATCCTTTTTGATAAAGAGCGGGATATCAAAAGTACTGACGGATGTAAAACAAATTTCAAATTAGCCTTTAGGGATAGTACTGAAATTAACTTTCAACATATACTTAGTTTTAATTACAATTGTAAAAAATTAGATAAAAAAAAGATAAAAATCAAAGATATCACCGTTATATCAGCTGAAACAGCTTTAGATAAAGTTAGGCAGTATTTAGATATTAAGGCGAAGCAATGTGAAGATGAACTCAAAGAAAAAGATAAAACTCCATGCCAGTTAATTAGACATCCACCTGGATATAACTATAATAATTATTTTGCTAAAATTTATATTTTTGAAAAACTTACCGATAATAAAGGTGTACTATATGAAGTTACGTGGGATTGGTTTCTTGTTGATTGAAGCTAACCTGTTGAAGTTTAAAACCTGTATATTCGCCTTAATAAATTTGGCAATATTAAACGTCCAAAATTTATTTTGAATTTGTATTCAAACTTTATCAACTCCAATACAAATTGTGAACAATGAAGTGGATTACTATCATAGTACTAGTTTTTATGCAATCAAATCCAAAAATTGATTCGAGGAATGTATTGTATATCAATTTTAATGATGCTACGGATAAACTATTTTCAAAAAAGGAGGATGGTAGTAAAACTTTTTATCTCTATCCTAAAATTGACAATGATTCTTTCTTGTACAATCCAAAAAAACACAAAACTAAAAAAGTGGATTATACTTCTGTTAAAAAAAATTTAGTCAGTAAGGATAAAGCTAACATGAATACAAAAGCCATTATTGAAAATGAAGCAAAAGCCTTTGAGCGAAAAACTGGATTAAAAGGCAATATGATAAGAAATCCACCGTATAACTTTACACGTTATTACAAAAAAATATTTATATATGTCAAAATAAACGATGGTGAGGGGATTTTGTATGAAGTTGAGTGGCGTTATGCTATAACGTAAAAGTCATTAATCCAAATAATTTATGTACTTAATGTTGATAGCATGGGAGTGTATAATCAATTAGGGGGCTCTCCCACTTTTCAGGATTATTTACAAAATTTTGACGGAGAATTTTCTGTGGCGCATTTGAAATTGAGCGCTGGCCAACCAGGGGGTCATGCAATAACATATCCTCCTGAAAATTATGTTATTAATATTACTTTTGACATCAACATTTTAAGCCAAATTCCTCCTCTAGATGTTGCAGGAACCATGATTCATGAAATGATCCATGCAGAGATATTTAGAAAAATGATGATAGCCGCCCAAACTGGCTCATTGCAACCTGAAGATATGACAGTAGCGCAACAAACAGCTTATGTGCAAAACCTACAAAATAATTTTCCTGGGATTTATGATTATTATATAAGTAGATATCATCCAAATTGGGATCATCAAATGATGGCTCAGCACTATAGAGAAATTATTAAAAATGCTCTACGAGAGTTTGACCCTTTTCAACCAGAAGAAGTTTATGAGGCTATTGCATGGGTTGGTTTAATGGGTGAAGGAGATCCTAGTCCAACCACAGGCCTGCCGCCCTATCCAACCGTTGCATGGTCCCATGATTCTCAGGCACAGAGGCTGCAAATCTTAAATACCTACAACAATTTTAAAAACTCAAATCCAAGATGTCAGTAAAAGAATTTATTTTTTTTAGTGCATTGCTTATAAGCAATAATGTTTTTACTCAGGCAAGACCTGTTGTATTATTTGATCCTACCAATAAATATGCAGCTAAGTATGAGTTTAGTAAAGACACATCAAGAGCTGGTTTTTCAGTTTATTATCGGGGTTATTACGAAGAGACAGTTAGAAAAAAAATACTTGATGAATATGAAGTGGTTTAAACTTTTATTTTATTAAATTTCTTTAGTGCGAT
>NZ_NOXV01000105.1 GCF_002251835.1 Flavobacterium cyanobacteriorum | reverse complement strand
AGCGGCATCCTCCCCGCCGCCTGCTTTCGCGGCGGGGAGATATAGCGCACAGCAGGAAATGCCTTTACCGGCAAGCGCTTAGAGGGCTGCTCCTTATAAGAATTCAGGTAACAAATGGGACGTTGGGTGTAGCATTATTGATGAAATGATACTATTTACCCTTGTGTATCATAAATTTTGCTGAAGCGCCGCAGGTTTTTTAAGAGTTGCGTTATCTTTGAAGTATGAAAATAAGTACAGCCTGCCTGTGTATATTAATTGTATTCTCCTGCGCCCCGGTTGTTAGGGCACAGGCCAGTGGTGCTATGCCGGCTGTGGTAATAACCGGGAAAATGAAAAATGTTATGTGGGGTGGCCGGCTCGAAGGCACCATAGACCTTGATACAATTGCTGACAGGGAGCATCTTTATGGCCTTGGCCCTGTGGAAGGGCTGCGGGGTGAGGTAATAGTGGTTGACGGAAAAGCGTACAAATCAGCAGTGGTGTCCGCCACTGCAATGACAATCGAGGAAACGTTCAGGATAAAAGCACCTTTTTTTGTACACGCATGGGTGAGGCAATGGAAAGAGTACAGGCTGCCGGCAACAGTAAAGACAATGAGAAGCCTTGAAGCCTATCTGGACAGCCTTGCGGCAAATGTAGATAAACCTTTTGTGTTCCGGATGGCAGGAATAGTTAATGAAGCTTCTGTACATGTGGTAAACCTGCCTGAAGGCGCTACTGTATCTTCGCCCGCCGAAGCACATAGGGGCCAGGTGAGCTATGCCGCAAGCAGGAAGCCCGCAGAAATAATTGGCTTTTTTTCGCGGAACCACCAGTCGGTATTTACCCACCATGACACCTACATGCACCTGCACCTGATTACTGCTGATAAAACTCTTATGGGGCATCTTGACAGCATTAGTTTCAGCCCGGACACCATGAAATTATTTTTACCCGTAAACTAAATATTGCTAAAATGAATATAAAAGTTATTGCATTTGACGCTGATGATACCCTCTGGGTCAATGAGCCGTATTTCCAGGAAACTGAGCAGAAATTCTGCCGCCTGATGGAAAATTTCCTGCCGGCACATTCTGTGGCAAAAGAATTATTTAAAACCGAAATAGACAACCTTGCGTTATACGGCTACGGCATAAAGGGCTATATACTAAGCATGATAGAGACTGCCGTACGCATATCGGATAAAAAAATGAGCGTGGAACTGGTAGACAAAATACTGGACTATGGCAAGGAAATGCTTGATAAGCCTATTGAACTGATTGAGGGTGTTGAAGATACCCTTGAAGCGCTTAAAGGCCGGTATAAGCTGGTTGTAGCCACTAAGGGCGACCTGAAAGACCAGCATAAAAAACTGCATGAGTCTGGCCTGGGCCATTATTTTCACCATATAGAAGTTATGTCTGACAAAAAGGCGGCAGACTATGATAAACTGGTAAAAAGGCTTGACATACAGCCTTCGGAGTTCTATATGATAGGTAATTCGCTGAAGTCGGATGTATTACCTGTACTTGAAATAGGAGGGCATGCCTGCCATATCCCGTTCCATACCACTTGGGCGCACGAAGTTGTTGACCATACCATAGTGCACAAAAATTTCAGCCAGCTTGAAGCTATAGGGCAACTACCGCAGTTGTTTGCCGTATGACGCAGCGGTGCTGCTTGAAAGCCTTATATAAATAATAAAAAAAAATGTAACTATAATGAACAGGCCACAAAACTATAACAACCATATTCGTTTTTATGCCCCACACCACTTTGTTTTCTACCCGGTTATGACCGGACTCATGATTTTTGCCGGATGGGAGGCCGCAACGGGTGACGCCGCGTTACTGTGGGGATTCCTGGCTGTTATTATTGCCACAATAACCTGGCTGTCATTTATGTTAAGGCAGCATTATGCCCTGACGCTCCAAAACAGGATTATACTGGGCGAACTGCGCTACCGCTACTTTATGATAGTTGGGCAGCGGCTGGAACCACTAGAAGAGAAACTGGGTGAAGGGCAGCTTTTTGCGCTGCGTTTTGCTCCTGACGAAGAACTTGCAGAGCTTGTGCACCGGGCAGTGTCGGAAAACCTTTCGCCAAAGGCCATAAAAAGATCAATAAGACACTGGAAGGCAGACCATAAAAGAGTATAAAAAAGCGGGTAGTAAACTATCCCGCTTTTGCCGGAATTAGGTTCGGAAATTGTAATATTTCTTACCTCTAACTCCTTTCAGGTGCTGCTAATATGCTGCATTCCTGTCTTCTTCACCGTCCCGGATGCCGCTGCCGCGTTTCATCTGGTCGTTAGCATCCCAGTTATTATTGCCGGTTCCGGCGTTCCTGCTGCCATAATCAGCGCCTGAACCTCCTTCATTATCATTGCCTTCTACGTTTTCGGATTCCCCATTCCGGGCTTTCCAGGCAGGTTCATCTTCATTAAAGGTTTTAGAGTCGCTGCTCCTCATCCTGTCTCTCCATGCCTGCCCGTCGTCATCGCTGCTCATGCTGTGTGACCCGGCATCCCAGTCATCAGGTTCATTTCCCCTTCCGCCCATGCTTTGGGAGTTACTCCTTCCGTCCCGGCCTTCATTTATATCATGGCTGGTTCCGCCTATCCTTCCTGTATCGGTGGTAGCATCCCACCCGCCTTCCATATCGTTCTGGTCTCTGCTTCCTCCTCTATACACGCTTTCCTGGCTGCTGTCCCCTTCTTCCCATTCTTGGCCTGCCTGGCGCGAACCTTCAGCGCTATTGTCCATAGCTGCATCATTAAAATTGTCATGGTTGCCCATCCCTTGCCCGCGCATGTTACTTCCTGTGTCCTGGTCAATGTGGCTGCCCATGCTGTTATGCTGCTGCTCATCATCATGCCTGTAGGTGTAATCATGGCTTTCATGGCCATTATTACGGTTATTATTATTTTCCATACTATTATAGTTTGTTTGTTACTAGCTTAATTTTTTTGCGACGGTTTAGGATATGCCTCTTTTCCGGAGCTGTCCTTCCTTCCGTTTTTCTTTGCCGTTTCCGAGGCGGCCGATTTACGTTCGCTGCCCGCTTTTGGCGCCGGTGTCTGCTTTCCTGTTGACATAACTTTATAATTTAAGGGTTACAATACAAAGTTGCAAACGATATAGCGTAGTTCTATGGGAATTAACGTTACTTTTTAGCGAAAATGTTAGCAGAAACCTTAACATTTCCGTAAGGCCGCAAAATAAGGCGGGAGTAATTTTTGCTGTACTTCCCGGCAACAGAAACTTTAACAAATTCTTCACATAAGCGCCCGCTTGTATAAGACCGCCAGTTTGTACTTTAGTACACATTATATAAGTCTTTCCTTATAAAAGCTTATATAAATGTATTAATAAGAGGATAAACAACAGTAACATTACGACTATGGCAACACGGCATTGGGTTATTGACCCGGCACATTCGGAAGTGCAATTCAAAATAAGGCACCTTGTTATATCAACCATTACAGGTTCGTTTAATGTTTTTTCGGGTACGATGGTAACGCCTGAACATGACAATTTCAGGGATGCCTATTTTACCATAGCTATTGATGTTTACAGCATAGACACCAACAACCGGGACAGGGATGAACATTTGAAATCTCCTGATTTTTTTAATGCCGATGCTTTTCCTACGATTAATTTCCTTTCTACAGCCTTTACGCACCTTAGAGGCGATGAATACAGGCTGGCGGGTGAGCTTACAATAAGAGGTATCACCAGGCCAGTAACCTTTGATGTACTGTTTGGCGGCCAGGCAAAGGATGGTTTTGGCATTAACCGGGCAGGTTTTGAAATTACCGGAGAAGTTAACCGTAATGACTTTGGCCTGCACGCGCCTGATGTCACTGAAGCAGGCGGACTGGTGCTGGGAGAAACCATAAAGCTGTACGCTAATGTGCAGTTTATTAATGACCCGGACAATAAGGCGGATAATTATTAATTAACGTGAGTTCGATTTAAGCCGCTAACCTATCATCAATGATT
>NZ_NOXV01000114.1 GCF_002251835.1 Flavobacterium cyanobacteriorum | reverse complement strand
CACTAAAGAAATTTAATAAAATAAAAGTTTAAACCACTTCAATATTATTTTTCCTGTACTTAATACAATAAATAGTACAAAAATGTATTAATATATATAATGTGATGTTAAATAATTTCTGAGTGGTTAAACTGATACATACTTTAGCAAAAATTAATTTCAATATGAAAAACTCCACACCCCAACAATTGCTTTTTAACCGTAAGGATAATAAGAGGTTTGCCTTCCACGCATCAATGAAAAAGAAGAATACGATTATAAAAAATATTGAAATCATTGTGGCGTGTATTGTAGCCTTTATTGCCGGAACGGGAATGTATGAACTGTTTAAGTAACAACAGTATATCGTTATAAAAAAGGCTGCCTCACAAGACAGCCTTTTTTTAATAGGTACATTTTGGTATTATAAAAAATAAAACGGTGTATTACCGCCTGACTATACCTGCTACAATAGGTTCCGGACGGGCATTGTGCTCTGCAGGCATTCCTTTTTGCCAGAGGTAAATTGCCAGGTCCAGAGTTTGGTCTGCCACTTTAAACTCTGTTATTTTTCCGTCTTTAACTGTGAGAATAAATGTTTCGATTGAAGTCCCTTCCCTGCCTGTAGGAGGAATTCCGAAAAAGGGTTTTGTATGTTTCCAGTATAGGCATACGGAAATAAAAGCCCTTTCACCGCCATCAAACTCATCGACTAAGTCTACCTGCGGTTCCAGGCTGTTCAGGAATTCTGCGCCCCAGGCCTTGAGTAGCTCTATGCCTTCAATTACGCCATAAGATGCCGGGCTTGTGGTTTTGACATCTTTAGAAATGATTGCGTCCCAGCGGTGTAATTCGTTTTTTTGAAACGCATCGTAAAGTTCCCTTGTAATACTGTTGTTCTGTGACATGGTATAAATTGATTTTATGATTATTAGATTCCTCCCGCGCTTTAGTGCATATCCGGGGGGTTATCACAAATTTGGCAGTATTAAACAAGAGGAAAAATAAAGTGGTTTAATAAAAAAAGGTAAACTGGTTTAATTTATTTTGCCGCCCGCCTGTTCCTGAGCCTGGAAAGATAGACTGTAGTCATACCAAGGAAAGATGCTAAAACATATTGGGGTACCCTTTGACTGATTAAGGGGTATTTTTGCTCAAATTCATTAAACCGTTCTTCGGCGGTCATGGTGAGACCAGTCATAATCCTTCTTTGCAAAAATGCTGATGTGCTTTCTGCTAAAATCCTGAAATACGACTCGTAATTGTGGTTCTTTTTTTTGAGCAGCTGTTCATCTTCAAAATTTAACTGCAGGATAGTACTGTCTTCCAAGGCCACTACAAACATCCTGGCAGGCTGCTGAAAGTAATAGCTATTCATATCAGAAACCCACCAGTCTTCGATGGCCAGGTGGATGGTGTGCTCCTGCCCGTCAGCCGAAACTATAAAAGCCCTAAATGCACCTTTTACGACGTAACTCCTGTGCCTGGCTACAAAATCCGGCTGAATAAGAAATTGTTTCTTTTTTACTTCTTTAACGGTAAAGTAGCTTAAAAATTCGTCAAGTTCATCTTGTGAAAAGATGATTCTTTTTAAGATATGTTCTTTAAGATGGTGGTATCCGGTCATTACAGGTCTTGCAAATTTGCCATAAATTTACGCAAAAGCCAATTACCTCCTACAGGCTATTGCCTATGGCCCCAATGCCCTTCTTTATCTAAAAATATTTGCCCGTTTTGTTTTGCGATTTCAAACTCGTACTCAAGTGGCACGTGCCTTTTTACAAGTTCTTCAGCAATATGCAGGAAATATTTTTCCACAGCTGGCGGAGTTGTCACGAGCATCTGCCCGCCATCTTTACCAGACACATATTTATGGGGGACGCCCTGCGGGACTATTATAAAATCGCCTTTTTGAGCTTCAATAAACTTGTTGCCGAGAGTAAACGTATAAATGCCCTCAATAATGTAAAATGTTTCCTGCCCATTGGGATGGATATGTAAAGCAGGCCCTGTAGACGCCTGGTGAGTCATCAGGATAACAGAGTATGAGTTATTAGTTTCAGCCAATGTAGTTTTAAAAACCATTTTAGTGGTATAAAAATTTATGGTTTTGCCATCTTCCGGTGCTAGTTTCATCGTATATATCCGTATGGTTAAACTTTCCTTAATCCCTGATGTCAATTATAAAGCTGGATTCCATGCGGGATGCGTCTGGGGATCAGCTACTGTACAAATTCGGCACAGTCAATGCGTATATCCGCGATTGCTAATTCTTTATTCAATAGGCTGCAATAGCCCGAATTACCACCTGGTTTAAAGTGTTTACAATTATAGCAAGTCCTCTGGATACTGATTATTTTCATTTTGTTGAGCTGGCTTATAACATCTACTATGGTTTGCCACAGTACTTTTTTGTTCCCCTCGTCAGTACCTGATATTAGCCCGGTTAAAGGCCCGGTATAATCCTGTGCCTGCAACATTATTTGTTCGCCTTCCGGGGTTAGCGTTATGGTGTAGCTTCTTGTATCGGTAGTAGCCGTACATTTATTGATCAGCTTCTTGTGCTCAAGAACCTTAATAGCGTCGCTTATTGTTGCTTTTGTAAGATTAAATTCCCGGGCCAGATAGCTTACAGTATTTTTTTCTGCACTGTGTGAGTGTATAAAAATCAGTAACTGTATCTGTATAGGGCTCAGGCCATGTTCTTTTGCTTTTTGCCAAAGCAATATCCTGTACACCTGGGATAATCTCTCAAGGCCTGCTACAATCTTGTAGTCAATATTACTGTTCTGTTCTTCTAAATTAAATATTGACAAATCAGCTACAGTTTTGCATTTCAATAATATAATAACCCTTTTGCTGAATGCCTGCAATCATTTCGGCTGTTGCACTCTCCATATGGCAAAACCGGCATTGCTTTGCAGTAAGTGACTGCCCCTCCTGGCCCCTGGACCGCAGGTATTCTTTACCAAATGTATAAATTAAATTTTCATCTTTGATATGCTCAGGAGCAATAATATCAAAGTGCATAATTTTTCCGTCGTTTTTTGTTACATAAGTATCCCAAACTGCTACTTTCATTGTATTACTTTTTAATTGTTAAAAAATGAAAGCAGGAATAGCACCGCCAGTTACTTGACACCAGCATACCGCGTGCTATCCCTGCTCTTTTGCGATAATTAAAATTCATTTTGGTTGATGTACGGATATGTCCATAAAATGACTGTAATGGTAACAGCTTTAAACCATGCCGCATACATGGCTTCTACGGTTTCCGTGCTGTGTCCCTTATTAGCTAAAAAACCTTTTATAGTAGCTGTTATAGGGTAGATAAAAGCAACCATATAGCGGTAGTGGATTATAGGGACAGCTTCAACCCCGTCTGTCCTGTTTTTCTTAAGGCTGTGGTGCCTCAGGGCTATTTCGTGCTGGTAGTTTAACCAATTTTGGTCATACGACCTGTTGCACAGGTCCATAATCCATTGTCCGAACCTTGCCCGTACTGCCGTAAGATAATCCATATTAGGCTGGCCATTTTTTGTGAAATAGTAAACTAAATGTTCATTACCCCCAACAAAGCCATACCAAAGGTCGAGCACCTGGGCAGTTTGATCTTTAAGTACATCGCCTGCAAGATGAAGGTATTTTTCATCTTCTTCGGTAAATAAAACTGTTTTTTTAAGGAGTTCTAAATCGGCAATACTTACCGGTGATTGCCCAACCTGTCCATAGGAATACCCTTTAATTTGTTCTGACATAACTTTAGGTTTTAAAATTCGCTACAAATATAGTTAGGATTCCTAACAATACAAATTTTCTTGTTACTTTTATGATTTGTATTCTAAAACAGGTAGTATATAAGTAACCGGAGCTAAAAAAAGTATTTAAAAAAATAAGAACAGGTAGTATCCGGCATATACTGCCCCCGCCGCCAGCCCTGATAGGAGCGGCATCCTCCCCGCCGCCGCGCTTATGGCGGCGGGGAGATAT
>NZ_NOXV01000116.1 GCF_002251835.1 Flavobacterium cyanobacteriorum | reverse complement strand
CGCCTGGGGCGTTGTGCGGGAAGCCCGTAGGGATTTCCGTATAACGTTAGGCGGCTTGGCGAAGAAGCGGATTTCGGAGCACTAAACTGTCAATATACCAGAAAATTTGATACGTGGTAGAATGTTCAATTAACCACTGAACCCGCTTTTTTGCAAAACCGCTGTTGGGTGCTGGCCTTCCTTGTCCTGTTTGGTCAAAAGTCATTTCGCAGTACATTGTCAAGTTTGATTAATAAATTTGTCTCAACTTCAGAATGGTCAACAGAAGACCAAAATGGAACGTCAATTACTTTGATTTTAATTTCTTCGTTGTCATTTGATTTCTGAATTCTAAAAAGATAATCTTCTGCAAGTTTCTCGGAAGTGTTTGGATACATAAGAATTACTTTGTCTGTTCCTCTTCGATATGCATAACTAATCATTTGATACATATCCGCCTGCGAGACGCCTTTTTTGTTGTCAGATAATTTTAAATCCCATCTAGGCTTATATTTAGTGTCGATAATGATTTTTTCTTTAGTAATTTTATTTGTCAATAATATGTCGTGTTGCAAGTTGAATGTTTTTGGATTTTGATGTAGATAAAGTTCTGATTTTTGAGGTTCAATTTCAAAGTCTTTGCTGAAATGGTCTTTTAAAAAACCTGAAATGAAATCTTCAAAAACGTATTCCATCGGAAATAGTAAACTCCAATTTTTCATTTCATATTCAGCGTGTGAATATATCTGATTTTCAAGAATCATTCTACAACATTGCATCACATCTTCATACTCGTCAAATAATGTTGGTACTCTGATTTGATTCAGTTGATTTATTGTACAGGCTTGGTCTTCAACCTCGTCAAGTATATGAATGATTTCATGGAGTATTCTTTGCGTTTCAGGTATTGTCGTTTGTGTTAATAGCAGTCGAACGCAATGTTTAATAATTCTATTGACTTTATTGTCGTAAACGAAAGGCTCATAATCACAATCAATAAATTGATGTCTGCCATAAGTTAGGCTTGTTGTGTATCTATTAAAATTGATTTTTCCTCTTGGAGTCAATAATGCCTCTTCTACTTCCTCATAAGCAGAATAAGGCTTTGCGCTAACAGTTTCGTTGATTTGTTTCCCGATTAAATAAATAATCAATTCAGGGAATCGGTCGATTTCAAAGTTGTCTAGAAAAGATTGGTTAAATGGAAATTTTATTTTTTTACAATAGCTAAACCAAAAGAACAAATGCCTATGCATTAAATCCTTATTTGGATATTGCATATTTTGAAAAACCTTTGGATATATTTCTAAAGAATCATCATTGCAATTAATGAAGCCAACAAAATTATTTGCTTTAGCTTTTTCGCCATCAAAAGAAATAAAAGGTTGATAATTTGAGTTATTTACATTTTCTGTTTCTTGATTTTCATCAACCCAGAGGTTTTTATAATCTTGCCATAGAAAACGCAAGTAACCCTCAAGACCTTTTCTGTCTTTTACGGTAATCTCTTCGCCATATTCAAATAGAGTAAACATTAACTTATCGGTTGAATAATCCAATCGTATTTCTCAATGTCATATTTGATGCTCCACGAACTATTTTTAAATATTTCTTCGACTACTTCAGTTTTACCTGAAAAATATTCCATCAGAAGCGGAATAATTTTGTTTTTGATTATTTTGAATGTATCGAGACCCGTCATAAAATAGGCATGCCCAATTAGATAATCTGCTGATTTTTTACGAGAATATATTTCCTTGTTTATGTGTTTGAGAAAAACGCCATCACTCTCTTCCAACTTACTGTAATCAGGGAAATAGCCAATAAACTCAAAACGTCTTCTAAGTGCAATGTCGATAAGAGCAATTGATTTATCAGCGGTATTCATAGTACCAACAAGATATAGATTTGGCGGTACGCCAAATTCTTTATCTCCGTTTGGTAATGTAAGTCGTAATTCGTTTTTTGCATCAATTCTTTTGTCTTCTTCCAAAAGAGTGATTAATTCTCCAAAAACCTTAGAAATATTAGCACGATTAATTTCATCAATGATTAATACGAAATTCTTGAGTTTCTCTGTTTGTCCGTTTCCCACTGGCTTTCTTTTTTCTCGGATAAGCTTCGCAAGGGGATTATAATAAACGGAAAGTCCAGATGTAACCTCTTTAATACCTTCAACTACATCTTGAAGTGTTTGAATACTTAAAGTGTGTTGAGTACCGCCTGATGGCTTTGTAAAATGAATAGTTGTGTCACT
Source organism: Flavobacterium cyanobacteriorum (assembly GCF_002251835.1). Lineage (GTDB taxonomy): Bacteria > Bacteroidota > Bacteroidia > Flavobacteriales > Flavobacteriaceae > Flavobacterium > Flavobacterium cyanobacteriorum. Next base: position 1,716 of record NZ_NOXV01000116.1, on the reverse strand, counting down.
TACATCGGTGATTTTATATTTAAGACCAGAAACCATTGTGATTTCAATGCTTTCATTTTTTTCTTCAATTGGTTTAATGATTTCACTGAAAACTTGGTCAAAGGACTTGGCCAAGGCTGTTTGTTCTTTTGACGCAAAATAATTCTCTCTTGCTTTTTTTGCTATCTCATAAAAAATTCCTCTGTAAGGTTTGAAGCGTAAATGTTCGAATTCAATATCAGGTCGTATTCCAACCATAAAGTCTTCGTAGGAATAGTTTTGATGAAATGTGACGAATTCTATTTGCCCTTCTTTTTTTAATTTGTCGAAGATTACTTTACTGTCTTCATGATTACTTTTAATTCCAGTAACAATTTCAACTGCTTTGTCAATGCTATTGTAAGTCTTACCTGTTCCTGGAGGGCCAAATAAGATAATATTGTTCGGATGCTTTTGTAATTCCCCTTGCACCTTAATTTTTGTAGCACCTTCGGAAATAAACTCTACTCCAAAATGCGGCTCAAAAATATTTGTGTTTGCTTCTTCTATTTTATCAATCGTAATTTCGGTAAACGTGCTGTTGCCACTTGGATAAATAAACTCTTTGAATGATTTTAAAGGAGAAGGGTCAGGGTTTGTCGCTGATTTAATGTATTCAACTTCTCTATATATCCATCCATTTTCATCAGTTATATCTTCGGGAACATAGCCCCAAGAACCTGCTTTTACTTTTGCAATCGTAAATAACTCATTTCCCCCTATTGTAATGTAAACATAGTCGCCTTCTGTTAAATCATTTTTAAAGGCTTCGGCTTGTCCTTTTCCCGTGTTTTCATGAATTACTATCCATTGATTCTCTTTAAATACATCTCTTATACTTTCATTAGCTTTTGTTTTAAAGGAGCCATGCGATATTTTGTAAAGTCTTTTTTGATTAAGAGGAATAGTCAGTAATTTATCCTTTATCGGCTCATCATCGATTATCAAGTTTTTGTTGTCCGAATACAACTTTATCATCTCTTCAAAATCAAAATTTTCAGGAGACACTTCAATCGGACCTTTTAAATATGATTCGTCTGAATGTCTGTAAAAACCGTACTTAATTGTTCCGTGATGAAAGTCAGCAAAAATTTGTAAGCCTGTCGATTGAGTTGCTTGTTTGTTGTTGAATATTGCAAACCACAGTCTATCGCTTCCTTGTTGTCTTGCTCCTTGAAAGTCAAAGTATATGTGCTTTACTTTTCCATTTAAGTCAAGGCGATTGATTATTTCAGAAATAAAATCATCAATAAATTTCCTTATTGGATTGTGGCCGTAGAAAGTGATGATTGGAAAGAAAATCGAAAAATAGTTTTTGTAGGCACGATATTGATTCTCTTTTCCTGTCTTATGTTTAATAATGAAGCCTTCAAGTGTCGACAAGTCGAGTTTATTACCTTCTTTAAGAAATTTTAAAACGTCTTTTCTTAAGTCAACAATAACACCTGAACGTGAAGCGTAATAATCGGAAGCCTTTTGTAGTTCGTCCTGTGGGACTGAATTTAATTTTGCTACTAAAGCATTATTGTCGGCATAAAGAGTTGCTATTTCTGTCGAAATTTCACAAACCTCTTTAACTCCCTTTTTTATTTCTTGTTCTGTCATAATGTCAATTTATTTATGTCGGTCTCGGGCTTTTAGGCTTGCACCCAACGCCCCAGGCGATTTGCGAAGTGATTTGCATTTTGCAAATCGCTT
>NZ_NOXV01000113.1 GCF_002251835.1 Flavobacterium cyanobacteriorum | reverse complement strand
CATCGCACTAAAGAAATTTAATAAAATAAAAGTTTAAACCACTTCAAAGTACATATATAAGCCCTTTTATGAAGAAAATAAAAAGGCCTCCGGTATTATAGTCCTAGCACATGATGTGACGCCGCAGGTAATAGCCCGTAAAAAATTGAAGACAGTGAAGCGAAATTCAGGAACCTGATAAGGCAGGCACCTGTAGGCATTGTTATTTTTAAAGGGGAAGACCTTGTCATAGAAGTAGCTAACGATATTTACCTGGGCATCGTGGGGCGTACCCGCAAGGAAATTATAAATAAGAAATATACTGAGGCTATGCCGGACCTGGAGGGTTCGGCAGTTGTAGAAAAACTATTAACGGTTTACCGCACAGGCACAAGCCATAGATTTACGGAAATTCCCGTAATGTTTTCAAGGAAAGGCAAAAAAGTCATAAAATATTTTAATTCCGTATACCAGCCTTTGGTTGAAAATAAAACAATTACGGGAGTTATTGCTGTTGTAAATGAAGTCACTGAACAATATCTTGCAAAACAGGTAAAGGAGAAAAAAGATGAACAGCTGAAGACTATACTGGAAACTATGCCCCACATCACATACCACACTGATGCATGTGGAAATGTAAAATATTATAACCAACGGTATGCCGAATATACAGGCCAAAGTATCGAAGAAGCCAAAGAAGGGGCATGGAAAGATGCCATACACCCGGATATGCTTGAAGACGTCCAAAAATGCTGGGAAAATGCAATGGAAAAAGGTGAAGAGTATATCAATTCTTTCCTTTTGAAAAGGGGGTACGACAATACTTATCGCTGGCATATAGCACGGACTGTGCCGCTCCGGGATGAAACAGGAACCATAACTGAATGGGTAGGCACGCTTACGGATATACATGAACAAAAAATCTTTGCCCAAAAACTTGAAGCAATGGTCTATGAAAGGACTCAGGAACTGAACTTCGCTAACCTGGTACTGGAAAGAAAAAATATGGAACTGGAACAGACTAATAAGGAAATGGAATCTTTCAGCTATATTGCCAGCCATGACCTGCAGGAACCACTCCGGAAAATTCGGACTTTTATTAACATGATAGTCGAAAAAGGAACCGGCAACCTTGACCTGTACCTCTCAAAAATTGATTCCTCCGCAGAGAGGATGTCCCAGCTTATAAATGCTGTACTTATTTACAGCAGGTTATCTTCGGGGCCTGCGTATAATGAACATGTTGACCTGAATGCCGTACTGAAACAGGTGCTTATTGATTTTGAACTGGTTATTGAGGAAAAAAACGTAACGATAAAATCCGGGCAGCTTCCTTCGCTAAACGCTAACCCTTTACAGATGAGCCAGTTGTTTTCTAACCTTATTGGCAATAGTATAAAATATTGCAAAAACAAGCCCCAAATCATTATAACAGCAAAAGAAATACTCGGATATGAAATCCCCGGCTATAACGGCAGTAACACAGGCCAAAAATATGCAGAACTACGTTTTTCTGATAATGGCATTGGCTTCGAAGAACAACACAGCGGGCAAATTTTTAAATTATTTCAGCGCCTGCACGGTAAAACGGAATATTCCGGTACCGGTATTGGCCTCAGCATATGCAAAAAAATTGTTGACCAGCATAATGGTTTTATCATGGCGGAGTCAGTACCCGGCGAAGGCGCCACATTTGTTGTATACCTTCCGCTTGGCTAATACTTTTTTAACCATTTAGGGCATAATATTTGTACATCAGGACTTTATGAAAAAATTCATACTACCACTAATAGCCATGCTTTTTAATCTTGGATGTAATTCTGCTGATGAAAGCAATGGCAACAGCGCGGACACAGTGCTGCCGGCTGAAGACTTGTTCAATGTTGCTTATGGCAATGAAAACGGGCAGGTAATGGACGTGTATCTGCCGGAAGGCCGTAACAGCGCTATTACCAAAGTTTTTATTCTTGTACACGGTGGCGGATGGAGCAGCGGTTCTAAATCTGATTTTAATTATGCAGTACCCATACTAAAATCCGCATTTCCCGGATATGCTATAGTAAATATCAATTATCGACTTGCTACTCCCGAGAGCCCGGCGTTCCCAAAACAGGTACAGGATATTGAACGGGTAATACAATTTCTCAAAGCTAGTGATTACAACCTCTCTTAAAATTATGCTTTCATTGGGGCAAGTGCGGGGGCTCACTTGTCTATGCTATACAGTTATAAGTACGATAATAGTAACAATGTCAGGGCCGTATGCAGTATTGTAGGGCCTACAGATTTTACAGACCCATACTACACTTCACATCCGTATTACAACCTTGCGGCACTCTACCTGCTGGGAAATATTACCAACCAGCCCGAAGCTGTTACTGCGGTAAGCCCGGCACAACATATTACCGCACAGTCTCCGGCAACAATATTATTTTATGGAGGCCAGGATCCGCTGGTACCGGTATCGCAGGCTAATCGGCTCAAAGCCGCGCTGGACCAATCGGGGATATATAATGAATATTACCTTTATGAAGATGGCGGTCATGGTAACTGGAATCCGCAGGTAATGGCTGATTTTCAGGCTAAGCTTATAAATTTCTTCAGGCAACGGTTCTGACAGATTCACTAAGGTATAGCTTCGCTGCTTTCATTAATCAGGTAAATGTAGCGGAACATACAAAAAGCAGCCAACGCCCCAAATACATGCCAGAGGAAATGAGTGCCTGAAGTTAACCATCCCCAGCTGTCGGCAACACGAAACATAAGCGCCACTACAAAGGCAAGCAGCGCAATTCCTACCCATTTCCCGTTCCTGAAACCTGTTTTTATAAGATGGGCCAAAACAGGTATAAGTACTACTGAAGCAAGTACAGCATAGTTAATATTGATAAAAAACTGCACATTGCCACCGGCCATCCGGACACGTAAAAAATACATAAAGGCGGCATAGCCGCAAAGCAGGGCAAGGGCAAAGTACCATCGGGTAACTTTAACCAAAAAATATATACCTGCCGAAAGGCACAGCAGCATTATAGGCAGCCAGTCCATCACAATAAAAATGCTCCATTTCCGGAGTCCGTGATATATCGTGCCACCTATCCCGCCTATGTACAAAAGTACCAGCGCAAAACTCAAAAACGTATGCCGCCCTGCCCTGCCCCAAAGCTTCACTGTCCAGTAAAATGCCAGCAGCAGGAATAACACAGAAGTTACGGCATTTAAAGGCTCAGGAAATAACTGCTGCATATTGGTTTCTGTGTACAGGATGCCTCCGTCGGGCGGGTGGATATGTATCTGCATATACTATTGTTTATCCGGCTACTAAAGTTTTATGTTTTAATGCACAAAACAGTATAGCACGCAAGGGTTTGAAATTCAGATTATAGTATTGTAAATTTATGATAAATAACTTACACGTTTATAATCTGGCACCTGTTAACAGATGTTAATTCAAAAATGTTTATTTTTATCACGCTTAAAAAAAATCGCAGGATGGAACTTTACATTAAATATAATCTTGACAAATTGTGTAAAGTTCTTTTACAGCAACAACTTGATAAGTTTGGCATCAGCTGTACGGTTACAGAACCGGGATATGTAAAATTCACGGAAAACATACCTGTTGATAAATACCAGGAATTCATCAGTTCCCTGAAAGAATTTGGTATTGAAATAGTAGATAACCAAAAAAGCATCCTGGTACAAAAAATCAAAAACGCTATTATAGAAATGCTGTATTCGGACAAGGGGATGCAATCGCTTAAAATTTCAACCTACCTTTCAGAAAAACTAAAAGAAAATTACAGGACATTATCACATATATTCAGCGAAGTAACATTTATATCCATTGAAAATTTTATAATTCTTCACTAAGTACACGACAAAAATTGTATTAAATTAATTTCCAGCTTATT
>NZ_NOXV01000122.1 GCF_002251835.1 Flavobacterium cyanobacteriorum | reverse complement strand
GCAAAAGCGGGCGGCGGGGAGGATGCCGCTACAATCGGGGCTATACCTCACAGTAAGGGTGCGTGTGCTAAAGTCCTGTTAAATTTTAGTATATTGCATATATCAATAATGTATTGCGTGTATACCTATTAACAATAGAAGGCCGGTTAACAGAAATACTATCAGGAAACTTGATAATTTTATTACGACAAGTGTCGTGATATTTACGACATTTTTCATACCTTTACAAAAAATATCACCATGGATGCCTTTGACCTTTTTAACCCGGAAACAACTTACAACGCTACTGATGATAAAAATATTCTGTCGCTAATTGAGCTGGTAAGGAACGGAATAGCATTTTCAAGCTTTGTGAAACTGGTAGAGAGCAGCGCTTTTGACCTTAATGAATGGTCTTCGTTCCTCCATCTTTCAGAAAGGACTATGCAGCGCTATAAAAAAGAAGGCAGGACCTTTGATGTACCACAGTCCGAAAAAATACTGGAAATAACCCTGCTGTACCGCAAAGGGGTTGAAGTATTTGGCAGCGATACAAAATTTAACGCCTGGCTGGATACCGAAAACCTTGCCCTGGGACGGATAAGGCCCAAAGAACTGCTGGATAACTCCTTTGGCATTGGGCTGATACGGGACGAACTCACCCGCATTGAACACGGTGTGCTGTCATGATAGTGTACCGGCTGGCGAGGGCACAGTTTGCAGGCGACCTTTCGGGGAAAGGCGCAGAAAAAGCCGGCGGCCGCTGGAACAGCAAAGGCACGGCTATGGTATATACCTCGGAAACAAGGGCGCTATGCACCGCAGAAATTGCCGTACATACACCCTTAGGCAATGTACCGCTTGATTATGTGCTGGTCACTATAACTATCCCAGATACTGTTGCCGTTAAAGAAATCCTGCCCGGCGAACTGCCCGAAAACTGGCGATCCATACCGCACTCCCACGCTACCCAATTAACCGGTGATACTTTTGCCGAAAAACAGGAATATGCCGTGATGAAAGTACCCTCGGCTGTAGTGCAGGGAGAATATAACTACCTCATCAACCCATCGCACCCCGATAGCAGGCAGGTAACCGTTATCCATAGCGAACCCTTTACTTTTGATGAAAGGCTTTTTATACGGTAGCCACCACACATTTAAGCGCGCACTTTTCGCCATCTATGGCCGCAGAAATGATTCCACCCGCATAACCGGCTCCTTCGCCACAGGGATAAAGCCCCCTTACCTGCACATGCAGCAGCGTTTCGGGGTCGCGCGGGATGCGCACCGGAGATGATGTCCTGGATTCAGGCGCATGAAGTATGGCTTCATTGGTTAAATATCCGCGCATGGATTTGCCGAATTCAATAAAACCCTGCCTTAATACCTGGGTAATAAATCCCGGGAATACTGTACCTAATTCTACAGGTGTTGTCCCGGGCACATAAGATGTTTTGGGTATGTCAGCTGATATTTTGCCCCGGGTAAAATCAACCATGCGCTGGGCCGGCACCCGCTGCGTTTCACCTGCCATGCGCCATGCCTGCTGCTCAATTGCTTTCTGGAACTCCATGCCTGCCAGTGCGCCATGCCTGGCGAAAGGTTTAAAATCCTCAGGGCGCAGCTCAACAACAATACCTGAATTTGCTGTTTCCTGATCGCGTTTGGAAGGGGACCACCCGTTGGTAACTACTTCACCGGGACTGGTAGCGCATGGCGCGATGACGCCGCCGGGGCACATACAAAAGGAATACATCCCCCGGCCGTTTACCTGCTTAACAATAGCATAAGGCGCCGGGGGAAGGAACTCTCCCCTGCCATTAAAACCACAGCTGTATTGTATGCTGTCTATAAGGCTTTGCGGATGCTCTGCCCGTACACCAAGCGCAAAAGGCTTAGCTTCAATATGTATCTTTTTTTGGTGAAGCAACTCAAAAATATCCCGTGCAGAATGGCCTGTAGCCAGTATTACCTGCTTTGCCTTAATGATATCGTTAGCCTGCGTAACCACACCCTCCACTTCATTTCCTTTAAGTAAGATATCGGTTACTTTAGTATTAAAAAGCACCTGCCCGCCATGCTCAATGATTTTTTCGCGCATGGCTTTAATAATTTTAGGCAGCTTATTTGTACCAATGTGCGGGTGGGCTTCCACCAGTATATCCGGCGAAGCACCGAAAGCAACAAAAAGCCTTAAGATACGGTCTACATCACCGCGCTTTTTAGAACGTGTATATAGTTTACCGTCAGAATATGTGCCGGCACCACCTTCGCCATAACAATAATTAGATTCGGGATTAACAATATGGTCACGGTTTATGGCCTTGAGGTCCCGGCGGCGTTCCTGCACATCTTTACCCCTTTCAAGCACCACAGGCTTAAGGCCAAGCTCTATGAGCTGAAGCGCTGCGAACAGCCCGGCAGGCCCTGCCCCTATTATAATAACTTCCCTGCCTTCACTTACATTCTTATAATCAGGTAAAGGCATTTCAAAGCCTTTATATTCTTCATTAAGGTAAACAGCCAGCTTAAGGTTGATCTTTACTGCTTTTTGCCGGGCATCAATTGAACGTTTTACAATAGCTATATGCTTAATTTCATCAGGCGATGCCTGCATAAGCTGCTGAACGTGGGCAATAAGCAGATGCTGCTGTGCGGCAACCTCAGGCGCTACCTGTATCTGGATTTCTCTTGGCATGCCGCAAAATTAACCATTATTGGCCATCGTGAAAACTTTTTGCATGAAATGCAATATTTAAAATAGATTATTAAAAATTTGTTAAATGTATTAGTATATCTATCTTTGGCAAAAATAAGAAGCTATGAAAACAAAGTTACTATTTATGGCGCTGCTTATTGCTAATGCAGTCAGTGCGCAGATTATTTTCCAGGATAATTTTTCCGGCTACACCGCGAACAACAACCTAAGCGGGCAGGGTACATGGAGTAATAATACTTCAAACGGCGGATTTGGCAGTTGTGTTGGTGCTGTGTGCAGCAACGCCAAAGTGATAAACCAGAGCCTCGCCTACACAGGTTACGGGACAAGCGAAGCCGCTGTTGAACTAAAATCCGATGCTGACGGTGTAGGCACATTATTTACACCGGTTACATCAGGGAGTGCCTATTTTGCTTTCCTCGTAAATATATCAAATGCGGCTGCCACTCCAAATGACTTCTTCAGGGTATGCAGTGGCTCAAGTTTTAATACCACCTTCAGGATCTTTATCAAATCAATGTCGGCTTCAACTTTTGCGGTAGGTATCAGTAAAGGTGGGACAGGAAACCCTACTATATATACTACCAATACCTACGCATATGGGCAAGATCATCTGCTTGTAGTAAAATATACCATATCGGGAGCCAGTAATGATGACACTGTAGGTTTATTTGTAAATCCTCTATTAAATGCAGCCGAACCGGCTACAGCCGATGCTTTCACAGCCTCAGGTAACGACCAGGCAAGCACTATTGACAGGCTTGGTTTCAGGCAAAATACAACAAATATTCCTGTAGGAAAGGCGGGTTTGATAACAGTTTCCCTCTCATGGGGAAGCATACTGAAAACAAACAACTTCCAGGCAGGTGCATTTGCTGTAGATGCTACAAGGGCAAAATATGGGGAATTATCATTTACGAGCAATGAAAGCTTAGGCGATTGCGCCCTTGAAATTTATGCTATAAACGGAGCAAAGCTTGAGTCTAAAAATATAGCTTTAGAAAACGGCACATCAACAATACAAATACATCCTTTAGCTGTTTCCGGCATCTATATAATCAATATTACTAACAGTAATAATAATCGTTATTCGAAAAAGATAATTATCAATTAAACCTATTATTATCTAACTATTATAAGAAGCCGTCTCAATACTTAAATTTTGAGACGGTTTTTTATTTGA
>NZ_NOXV01000100.1 GCF_002251835.1 Flavobacterium cyanobacteriorum | reverse complement strand
TTCGTCAACCCTTTTTTATTTAACAAATAAGTTTAAACCACTTCAAAGTAGAAAATCATTCTATTGTAATATCAAAAAGTAATAATGAGGATGTATATGATTGTAAAATAACAATCAAAGGTAATTTTGAGGGTAATCAAGTTGATGTTGTAGTAACTATCTATGATGTCACTTGGGCTGGTTGTCAAACATTAAAGGCGGCAGTTAAAGTCCTTTTAGCTACGATGTAAAATTTTTCAGAGGCTTCTTACGAAGAAGCCTCTTTATTTTAAAAATAATAAATATGAATAATAAAATAATAATTATTATATGTGTTTTCATAGCACTTTCAAAATTTTCTTATAGTCAAAGTAATAAACAGATTATTGCTACATATGATTTCATTAATAAAAATGAAAATAAAATCGAGATTGTTAAGTTGTATATAGAAAATACAAAAGCTTATTCTGAATTTTTAAAATTAAAATCATCTAAAGACACTTTATATGCAGATGAATTTGAAGATATTCACTTTAAGAAAGAGCCAAACGATAGTATTGGTAAACAATATTTTTTGACAAATAAAAATATCATTTTTAGAGACCATATATATACAGAAAATAATTTTGTGCCAGTTATTGTAAATGAAAATATGCCTAATTATAATTGGAAATTAGAATCAGATACAATAAAAATAGGTAACTATTTATGTAATAAAGCTGAATTAGAATTTAGAGGAAGAAATTATAACTTTTGGTATACTACTGAAATTACTACTCAATTTGGTCCATGGAAATTTTTTGGACTTCCTGGTTTGATTATTAAAATTGAAAGTGATGACAAAACTATTCAATTTCAATTAGTTAAACTTGAATATTCTAATAAAAACAGTATTTCTATACCATATTTAGGCAAACAAATTACATTTAAAGAGTATGTTGCATTTCAAGAAAAAATAACAGATGATTTTATTGATAAGTTAAAAACCAAATTACCCCGAGGAGCATCTATTAAAGTAAATAAAGTCGACCCCACAAGTATTGAAAAAAATTATGATTAGATCATTTTTTTTGTTATTATATATTTTCTCTTCTACTAATCTATTTTCTCAAAGTATAATTAAAGGAGAAGTAAAAGACAATAATAATGAATCGATAATCTCTGCTAGCGTTATACTCAAAGATAACACTGGCAATATTATTGCTTATACTTTCACAGATGAATCGGGTAAATATGAACTAAAAACAGAAAAAACGGGTCAATTTATTTTGATTGCTTCCTCGTTAGGTTTTGAGCAAAAAATAGTCCAAATTTTAATAGAAAAAACTAATGAAACCAAAATAATAGATTTTGTCTTATCACCAAAAGTTACAGTATTAAACGAAATAATTATAGAAACTAAAAAACCTATTTTAATAAAAAACGATACTATCATTTTCAATGCAGATTCTTTTAAGCAAGGAAACGAACAAGTAGTTGAAGATTTATTAAAAAAAATACCGGGATTAAATATAGATGCAGATGGCACCATAAAAGTGGGCAACCAAGAAGTTGAAAAAGTAATGATTGATGGCGACGATATTTTTGAAAAAGGCTATAAGATACTCACCAAAAATATGCCCGTAACCCCTATTGATAAAGTAGAACTATATCAAAATTATTCAAACAATAAACATTTAAAAGGTATTGAGAATAGTGAAAAAGTGGCCTTAAACTTAACATTAAAAGAAGATGCCAAACGTGTTTGGTTTGGTAATTTAAAAGCTGGTTATGATTTAGTTTCAGAGAATCGTTATGAGTTAAGAAGTAATTTAATGAACTTTGGTAAGAAAAACAAATATTATTTTTTGACAAATCTAAACAATATAGGCGAAGATGCGACAGGCGATATTAATCATTTAATTCGTCCATTTCGTTTTGATGAACCCGCTAGTATTGGTGATAACCAATCAGTCAGCACATTGTTAGGTTTAGGTTTTGACACACCAAACCTTAAACAAAAGCGAGTAAATCTCAACAATGCCGAAATGCTCTCTTTAAACAGTATTTTTTCATTATCAGATAAGGTTAAACTCAAAACATTAGGCTTTTTGAACACAGACGAAGTTGATTTTTTTAGAAATAGTTTTCAAACTTTTAGTATTGGCAATACAACATTTACAAATACTGAAGATTTTATAGGTAGAAAAACACAATTAACAGGTTTTGGAAAAATAGATTTAACCTACGATGTTTCAAAAACTAAAACTTTTGAATACACAGGAAAATTTAACAAAACAAATGAGAAAAATAGAAGTAATTTGTTATTCAACAACGATTTACTAAACGAACGATTAAACGCAAACAATCAACTTTTTGACCAAAAAGTAGTTTACACCAATAAATTTAAAGACAACAAAGTTTTCTTGTTATCAGGTCGATACATCAACGAAAAAACACCGCAAAATTATGCAGTCAATCAATTTATTTTTAATGACCTGTTTACAGAAAATGCCAATAATACCAAACAATTTAGCGAAAACAAAATGCAATATGCAGGTATTGAAGCGCACTTATTAGACAAAAAGAAAAACGGCGATTTATTGGAGTTAAAAATCGGCAATCAATTAAGAATAGATGATTTAAACACGCGTTTTGAGTTGTTGCAAGACGATAACAATCTCTCTTTTCCAAATGGTTATCAAAATAATTTAACTTATACTACCAACGATTTGTATTTATCCGCTAAGTATCGTTTTAAGCTCAAGAATTTCACTTTACTAACTCAAGCAGATGCTCATCAATTATTCAATCAATTAGAAAATTTCAATGTTAAATCTAATCAAAATCCGTTTTTCATTATGCCTAAAATTGGTTTAGATTGGAAAATTAACGATAAGAATAAAATCCTTACGTCATACTCTTATAACACTACAAATGCTGGGGTTTTAGATGTCTATTCTGGTTTTGTGCAAACTGGCTTTCGTTCATTTTCAAAAGGTTTAGAAGCATTTAATCAGTTAAATGCATCAAGTGTAATCTTAAATTATACTTATGGCAGTTGGGGCGACAAGTTTTTTGCTAATACTTTTATCTTGTATTCCAAAAACAATGATTTTTTTAGCACTAATTCCACTATTGCTCAAAACTATTCACAATCTGAAAAAATAATTATCAAAGACCGTGAATTTTTATCCATTTCGTCAAATTTTGATTATTATTTTAAACCGATTAAATCAAATTTAAAAATCAATTTAGGACTTACAAAGACAAATTTTAAAAATATTGTAAACAATTCAAATTTAAGAGAAGTTAAAAACTTCAATGCAGATTATGGTTTTGAATTGCGTTCTGGTTTCAGAGGATTTTTTAATTATCATTTTGGTTCAAAATGGAATTACAACGAAGTTGAAACAACTATTAAAAATAGTTTTACCGACAATATGAGTTTTATAGATTTGTCGTTTATGTTTAGTGATAAATTTAATATTCAAGTGCAATCTGAACGTTACTTTTTTGGTAATTTAGACAAAGACAACAACAAATATTATTTCTTAGATTTAGAAGCTAGTTATGTGGTTAAAGAAAATAAACTAACATTTTTCTTGTCAGGTAATAATCTTTTTAACACAGAAACATTTAGAAATTATAGTATTTCCGATATTAACATTTCGCAAACTGAATATAGATTGATGCCGAGATATTTGCTTTTGAAGATGGAATATAGATTTTGAAATAATCTTTTTAATAAATTTGCAATCTATAACCAATTAATTTATAACATTATGGCTTCAACTTCAGAAACAGGTCACAATAAAAATGTGGCAAACTTTAACACAGCTTACCAAATTTTAGAAGAAATGGGTATGTAGACTCCCCATTTTTAGTACAGTTCTAAATTATAACATTTATT
>NZ_NOXV01000111.1 GCF_002251835.1 Flavobacterium cyanobacteriorum | reverse complement strand
TGGTTAAGTTTGATAGTGTTAAATTTTATTTAGGACAGGATTGATTTGACAATAATTATTGCTTAACACCCTCCGCTTAACTAAGCGACTGTGCCATTAGCGGAAGTTGCAGTGGGGGATTAGTTTTTGTAATCATCCGGCACTTTCGTAAAATTAGGTAAAACAAATGAGCAAAATAGTAGAATTGAATGTCATAATAAACCTCGTCGCAAACTAACCGCTCAAGACCTTAATGGGGCAATTAAAACAAAAACCTTTAAATTATGAAAAAAGTATTAATTACCTTGTGCTTAGCAGTTGTAACAACTGTAAGTTTTGCCGCAAACAAAACTACTGATTTAGCAATCGAAAACACTACGGAAAATGAAAGTGTAGTTAATAGTGGCGCTTGTGCCACTCAGGTTGGTAATCAAATTTTCATTACATCTGTAAACTGTTTTTTGTGTAGTGATGAAAGGACAGAAGCTAAATGCAAAAGAAAATTAAAAGAACTGGTTGAAGCATTTTTAGATGCAGAAGTAACTTTTAAGTAATTTAACCCTAACGAAGCCAGACATTGTTATGAAATAGCTATTGTCTGGCTTTTTTTATAATCATCTTATCATGAGAAAAATATTATTTTTTCTATCTTTTTGTTTCACATCAATATCCAATGGGCAAACTATGGAAGTTGACTATTTAGTGCAAATAAACACGAATGATGCTGATTTACAAAAAGAAGCACTGTATAAACTAAAAGTTAATAATAAAAATTCATTATTTTATAATATTACAAATCTGAAAGATTCATATGTACATCAAGAACGTGTAATAAAAGTTGAACAAAAAAAAGATGTCAATGTTGTTTGGTTTGAAAATTTCAAGACAGACTTTATCTATAATCAACAATATTTTACTGATTTTACCAATGACTCGATTATATTTAATTCGAATGTGTTTACTAGGAAAATAATAATTAAAGACACCTATAAAAACTTGAACTGGGAACTATCGGAGACAAGTAAAGACTCAATAATATTGGGGTATAAATGCCAGAAAGCTACAACAAAATTTAGAGGAAGAACCTATGAAGCTTATTTTACACCAGAAATAGAAACAAATGCAGGGCCCTGGAAATTTCACGGATTGCCAGGTTTAATTATGTCTGTAAGAAGCTTAGACAATTACTTAATCATTAGCGCTACAAAATATCAATTGAAAAAAGAAAGTTCCAAAATTTCAAACCCGTTTAAAGATGATATAGTATATACATGGCCTGATTATATAAAGTTTACCGTAAAGTTCTTAAAACAGCAATTAAAAGTAATGCAAACTACTGCTGATGTAGAAGAAGGCAGTATAAAAATTAGCGAAGGCATTGAGGATTTAGGTATTTCAAAAATGTCATTTTAGATGAAATATTATTTTTTTTGTTGTTTTTTTTTTACCACTTTCATCAGTTATAGTCAAACCATCACAGGCATTTTTACCGATATAAATAATATAAAAATTGAAACGGCTACTTTACTATTTTACGATGGCGGCTTTGATGAAAATGTAAAAGAATTTGCTATAATTAAAAACGGTGCATTTGCTGTCACTTTAAAAAAGGAATACACTTCATTGTTTATAAAAATGATTGCAAATGGTTTTCAATATGAAACTATAATAATTGAAAATCCTGAAAAATCAAAAGAATACAAACACGATTTTATATTAAAACCCAACGATGTAACTCAGCTTGAAGAAGTTACCATAACCGCAAAAATAAAACCTTTTATAGTAAAAAAAGATACTGTTTCCTATAATGTAGATTCATATAAAGATGGCAGCGAACGCAAAATTGGAGATATTATAAAGAAGCTGCCCGGAATTGATGTTAACGAAGAATCCGGAGAGATAAAGTACAAAGGAAGGCCTATTGAAACAGTGACTTTAGATGGAGACAATTTATTTGATTCCAACTATTCCATAGCTACAAAAAATATTAGTGTTGATATGGTTAAAGCCATTGAAGCCATTGAGAACTACTCAGAAAACCCTTTACTTAAAGGAATAGAACAAGGGGGTAAAGTTTCTTTAAATCTTAAACTTGAACAGGGAAAAATTGATTTTTCAGGCGATTTAGAAACTTCGGCAGGCCTATTTGATAATGGTAATTTTGCAGGGGGGTTTGGAGGTAATCTTATGGCCATAAAAAAAACCTACAAATCATTTGCAAATGTAATTCAGAATAATATAGGAGTAAATAACTCGCCTTTTGATTATCAAGGCTTTACTCTTAATGTAGAACAAATAAAAGAACAAGAATACTTCTCCCAAAAAATCATATCAGAAACAGGGTTTTCAAATGTTTTGGACGAGAGTAAATCGAACATTAATAATCAACTTTTCATCAATTATAATAGTATTTTTAAAATAAACGAACGTATAAAAATTAGGGTAAATATTTATCATCTAAATGATAAAATCAGCACAAAATATTTTACTGAAAATCAATACGCAATAAATAGTGAGAATTTTTCAACTTCAGATAATTCCAACAACCTTAAAAAACCCATTCTCTATAGAGGAGATTTAGACATTAAATACAATACATCAAATACTTCCTTATTAGAATATAACGTGAGATTTAGGAATGAAGAAATTAAAACAACTAGTAGCTTAATCCAGAATGGCTCTGATTCATTTTTGACAAATTTAAACAGCAATGACTTAAATTTAATTCAAGATATGTTGTGGACAAAAAAATTGCGGGGAAATAAAGCATTACAATTATCAATGTTTCATTCTTATAATAACATTTCACAAGATTTAGATATAAAAACGCCAGCATCAAGTATAATTGATACAACAACACAAATAAGCAACTTTAAAAAAAATTATTTTACTACGCAAGCAACTTTATTAGCCGCAAAAAAAAGAGATAAATACACTTTACTTATCGGTTATAATTTTAACTCCAATCCCTTCGCTTCAGAATTAAGCCAACAATTAGAATCTTCAAATAGCATATCAACCATCAGCTTAAATGACTTCAATTATTATCAAAATTCAATATACCAGAGTGGAATATACAATTTAAACCGTGGTAAATGGCAATTAACCCCATCATACACGGCAACTTTACTTACACAAAAAATAAAACAAAATCATACTATTGAAAGTTCAGATTTTATTTTCTCGCCTACTTTCAAAATAAGGTACAGCATAAATTCGCACTCTTTTCTAAACGGAATGATTAGTTATGATGAAAAAGCGAATTCAGAAAGATACTTTTTTCAAAATAAAGTTTTAATTGATACTAGAACTACAATACAAAATATTCAAAGCCTGTCACTGCAACAAAACAGTAGCTACAGTTTATCATACTATTTAAATGATTTATACAAACAATTTCAGTTAAGTACAAAATTGAGCTATCGAAATAGTAAAGGTAATTACTTTTCAAATGCTGAAATAACGGATAACACGATACAGATTGAATATTTCTATTTACCACAATCCAATGATGATTTGAATTTTAATTTTCAGATTTCAAAGTATTTAAACATTATTGAATCTAATGTAAAATTCAACTCAAATATTTCACAATCCCGCTATAAAAATATAGTTAACAACTCAGAATTAAGAAATAATAAATCCACTTTCATTAGAAATCAATTACTGTGGAACACTGGCTTCAATGGCCCATTGAATTTTGAGAACGATTTTTCTTGGTCGTATTCAAAATCGGAAAGTGAAAACTTTCAACCATTCATAATCAACTCTATTGAAAATGCCATTAAAATAAAATATAAACCTTCAAAAAGATGGTTTTTTTCTTTTTTGTCTAATTGAAGTGGTTTAAACTTTTATTTTATTAAATTTCTTTAGTGCG
>NZ_NOXV01000115.1 GCF_002251835.1 Flavobacterium cyanobacteriorum | reverse complement strand
GCACTAAAGAAATTTAATAAAATAAAAGTTTAAACCACTTCATTGTTAACCAATCATACCTTACAAAAACGCCCATACTTTCTTCACCGCACACCCGCGTGAGGGATTGTAGCGGATAGCCCGCAATGGAGCGCAGCGGAATGAGGACTTGGAGCGGAAAGCCCGGCCCGCAGGGACACGCCCTGATAAAATGGCTTGTGGGGAGCGGGCGGGCATCTATTTTTGAGAGGGGGGAATAAGCAGACTCTCCCTGCCGAAAAAGAATGAAGAGGCGGGCTTGCCGGAATAGATTATAATGCGGCAAAACCTCTGTGCATTGAACATCGCTTTATGGGAAAAGGCAAGCTAAAGATACCTGTATGTAGGCAGGTGGAAAGTTTTGCATGGCGTATGTGCCACTTTCAGATACTGTTTTTGCATCTTGGCAGAGTGGATCCTTTCCCTGAATTGTTACGGAAGCCGTGAGCAGGCGAATTGCTTTTTTTGGTTTCGTACCGCTTGTCATTTATTCAATTTTTACTGGTTTTCATTGTTGCTCAACATACTTTTTAAGGTTAGCAAGATCTTTCAGGTGCATATTGTGAACCCATTTTAAGATACCGCCGAAGTAAGCAATTAAAAAATGTGGTTTTCTGAGAAGTTCTGTAAACCATAGATTTATCTCTGTTTGATTGCCGGGTAATTCTTTGATGATGAACGAGAGCCTTACATCTTTTTCAAATGGCGCTACATAACTTTTTAGGTAGAAAGTCACTTTTTCGTTTTCTGTGAGGTGCGTGATTTCCTGGTATCCGAATTCTTTTCTATTTTTTGTGTAGACGGTGCGGGCGCCAATGGTGCCATCTGTGTTTTTTACATAGCATTGTGACTTGGTTTCACTGGGCCAGGCACTCCAGGCCATTAGTTGCTCCTGATAGCGAATAGCGTCATATACTCTTGTTACTGGAGCCTTTACAACGATTGTTTCAATGTACTGCACCTCGTCTGGCAGGAAAATTATAAGAAGGGTTAGTGCTAAAATAAAACCGATGCCTACTGAGAGCAAAATTGTTGTTACCATTTAAATATTCCTTTTTAATGTTTGCTTCAAAGGTATAAAGTGGTTTTTAGAACAAATTTGCCCTATGGTAAAAAATTAATCTTTTTTAGCCCTTAGCCTGCTTAAGGAACTTTGGGTTACACCAATAAAGCTTGAAATATATTTTAACGGATATTGTGCTATCCAGTTTTTCTCTTTCTCAATCCTTTTATAGCGTTCTGATGCTTCTTCGCTTTGAAACGAAATAACATTTCTGCTCAAATTCACAAAGGCAATTTCTACTGTCCGCCTCAATAGCGTATTGTAGGCGTTGTTTTTAAGAGCAAGCTTGTCGCTGTTGGTTTTGCTGATTGTGTACACTGTGGCGTTTTCGATGGCTTCAAAATTCAGCCTGCTTTCGGTTTGGCCCAGGTAGCTTTCCAGGTCAGTAAAAATTTGTCCTGCTGTGCCAATCCATACGGTGTAATCGTTGCTGCCTTTGAGGTAATAAAGCCGGATAGAACCGCTGTCAATAAAGAAGTATTGCCTGCATATTTGTCCTGCTTTGAGTAAAAAATCGCCTTTTGCCAGCCGGACTGACTTCAATGAATGTATAATTTCGGCAACCTGGTCTTTGTTGCCTTGTGAAAGATCTTTTATCTCCTGCTTTAATGTTTCCATTTTTTACTGTTGTTTTTGGGGGGTGGCTGTACTATCAACGGCAAAGCCCTTGCTTGCTTTTAACATTCATTGCAATTGCACCCGCGGATTAGGAAGGCTGCCGTGAGGCGTCGCTTAATTCCGGTTAAATTTACGTGTCATAAATAGGCGTTTATCCAGAACAAATATTATTTTTACACTTGGCCGAGTGTTGGGAGTCTGTGTACAGGCCTTTTTTTACCATTTTAATTCTCCGTCACGATATATTCCGATGCCAAGCCCATCTGATTTAAACTGCAATGCTGCCTGAATAACGTAAATGAGGCTGACGTAACAGATATTAGTAGTTTAATTATAGCTTTTTGTCAGCATTTACAGCCAATCAGGTGGGCATGTGCCAATGCCAGCAAAGGGGTGGCTAAAGTATCCATACGTTTATTTTTGTCTATTAATAAAATTTTTGCGGGTGGAATACAATTGCTAACATAAAAAACGCTTTTCCGGAAAAGATCCGGTTACCGATTACTGGTTATAAAGCTTTGCCACCTCTGCATTTACAAACTCCAGGAAACGCTCGTCGTTTTCTGTAAAAGGGTCAAGCACATGCGAATCAATATCGATTTGCCCGATGTTTTCGCCATTTACAAAAAGCGGGACAACTATTTCAGATTTTACGGTAAGGCTGCAGGCAATATAGTTATCCTGGGCTGATACATCAGGCACTACAAAATTTTGGTTAGAAACGGCTACCTGGCCGCAAATCCCTTTCCCGAAAGGTATCACAGTATGGTCGGTAGGCTCGCCAGCATACGGCCCAAGTACAAGCTCTTCTTTTTTACCGTTCCTGAAATAGAAGCCTACCCAGTCATAATAATCTATAGCATCTTTTAAAAGATGGCACAATTGTAGCAGTTTTTCTTCCCTGAGATGATTTTTCCTGGTAAGAATATCGATAACTTTTGGTTTTAATTCTTCAAATGTCATGGGTAATCCTGTTTAGGTCAAAAGTAGTTGTTAAACCTGTGTGAATTTACATATTTTTGTTAAAAATACCATACATGGATATCTTCCGGAAAAACCGCGCTTTTTTTCTGTTCCTGCTGAAGTTCGGTATTGCTTACCTGTTGCTTTCCGGTATGTACTGGCTTTACCTTTCGCAGTATGATGCCGAGAAAAATGAAGTTGACGGCATGACAAAAACGGTAGCCCGCCAGGCAGAGGCTTTTGTTGATTTTTTAGGCGAGGATGCTTTTACCCGGCCCCGAGTACATGAAAGTGCCTATCGTTTCTTTATCAACGGCAAGAGTCTGGCCCGTATTGTTGAAGGATGCAACGCCATAAGTGTAATGATTTTATTTGCTTCTTTTATTGTTGCTTTTTCTACAACGCTAAAAAGGACTTTGAGCTACATCATTTTGGGTATCATCTTTATGCATTTCCTCAATGTTGCCAGGGTAGGCTTGTTGTGCCTGAGTTTTTACTATTACCCGCAGTATAAAACAGTAATGCACGATATTGTATTTCCTGCATTTATTTATGGTGTTGTTTTTATTTTATGGATCTTATGGATTATTAAATTTTCCGGTAATGCTGAAAAAACTAAAACTTAACCCGGCTGATTGCATCATTATAGGCATTTTGCTGGCGCTCCTTGTTTCCGTAAGGCTGTTCCAGGACACTTTATTTTATGATCCGCTAATCCGCTTTTTCAAGTCAGACTCAAAGCAACTGCCGGACTTTAACAGCGTGAAGCTACTTGCGGGACTCGCTTTTCGGTATGGGATTAATACAGTATTGTCTCTGGGCATAGTATGGTTCTTTTTTAAAGACGGGCAGGTAGTAAAGCTTTCTGCTATACTGTACGCCATTTTTTTTGTAATGCTTTTAAGCGCTTTTTATATTGTTATCAGTTCGGAAGAACCTAACCTGCTGGCATTATTTTATGTAAGGCGTTTCCTTATACAGCCGCTTTTCCTCATCCTTTTCATCCCGGCAGTGTATTACCAAAAAAAATTGAAACAAAATCCGTGAATTTTAAAATGCAATCAATCCTGTCCTAAATAAAATTTAACACTATCAAACTTAACCA
>NZ_NOXV01000091.1 GCF_002251835.1 Flavobacterium cyanobacteriorum | reverse complement strand
TAATCAAATAAAAAACCGTCTCAAAATTTAAGTATTGAGACGGCTTCGTGAGCAGTGTGGTGGCATTAGTTTTTTAGTATTACATACCAGTCCCATTCTTCCGGATTGCCAATTCCTACGCTTGGCGTATATAGGAATAAATTTATTTTTGCCCCGGGATTGCTTTGCCTGTAATTCCTGACAAGCTGAAGATCGTCAATGCTATTCCAGATTGCCTGGTAGTTTATCTGGTCAGGGTAAATGGCAAATTCATCGTACATTACTTTTTCAAAAGTGGATATTGCCGGCATTTGTAGAGGAACCGACCCTTTATTAAACTGTTCAGGGGCATCTATGAAACATGGGAAAGCCATAAAACCTGTACCCATCCATATAATACTGCCCATAAAAAGTGGTTGCCCCGTTTCCTGGTAATATAAGGTAATGTCGCCAAAATCAGAGGGCGCGTTATAATCATAAGAAATAGTGAAAGTGTCGGCTTCAGGAAATTCAAGTTCTACCCCTCCTTCGAATACGTTGGTTTCGTAATCCACCTTCAACAACATTACTTTATTTCCCGGGCTGCCAGATCCATCACCGGGAGTATCGTCCGTTGGGGGTTGTTGTGATGAAGAGTCATCCGAAACCGTTGAAGTAGTTACCGAATCTTCGGAGCAGCCTATAGCCAGGCTACTTAAGAGCAATAGTAAAATAATTTTTTTCATACTAATCAATTTTTAAGAAAAGATGTAGGCTTTAGCAAAAGGTTGCGCTGGTACCTACAAAAATTTGTCGGTAATGGCACCGGACGCTATAAAACCCCCTGTCCACGCGTTCTGGAAATTGAAGCCGCCGGTTATGGCATCAATGTTCAGCACCTCCCCCGCAAAATACAGGCTGGGCTGCAGCCTGCTCTCCATGGTTTTAAAGTTAACCTCCTTCAGGTCCACGCCGCCTGCGGTAACAAACTCTTCCTTAAAGGTACTTTTGCCGTTTACCCGGAACTCCGCATTAATAAGCTGGTTTACCAATGCCTGGAGCTCTTGTTTAGATAAATCAGCCCAACGGGTTTCGGTGCCTATGCCTGCTGCGTTCACCAGGCTTTCCCACAACCGGTTAGGAAAATCAAAGGGTGAGCGCCTGGCAACTGTTTTTTTAGCCTGTTCCTGTTTGAGTGTTCTAAGCAATCCTTCGCATTCTTCAGCGCTAAGGTCATTAAGCCAGTTTACCTGAAGCACAAACTGGTAATTTTTATCAAAAAGCTCCCTTGCCCCCCAGGCTGACAGGCGCAGTATGCCAGGGCCGCTCATGCCCCAGTGGGTAATAAGCAGCGGGCCCGATGCCTGCAGCTTAGTACCTTTTACCCTGACTGAAGCCAGTGCCGAAACACCCATTAAATCCTTTATCCTGGGGTCTTTGATGTTAAAGGTAAACAATGATGGCACCGGCGGTACTATAGTGTGTCCAAGCCCTTGTAGCATATCCCACATTTTTGGGTTGCTGCCTGTGGCCATAACAAGATTTTCCGCTAAAAAATTTTCTTTATTGGTATCTATTTTCCAATGCTTCTGCGAACGGTATACTGACTGTATGCTTTCTCCCAAAAGTATCTGTATATCCAGTTTTCTTGCAGCGGTAAAAAAACAGTCTATAATGGTTTGCGAACTGTCTGTTACAGGAAACATCCTGCCATCATCCTCAATCTTAAGTTCTACGCCACGATGCTCAAACCATTCAATAGTATCGCCGGAGCAAAAACGGTTAAAAGGGCCACGCAGTTCCTTCTCTCCCCGGGGATAAAACTTCACCAGTTCATCCGGCACAAAGCAGGCATGGGTAACATTGCACCTGCCCCCACCGGAAATACGTACTTTGCCCAGTACTTCCTGGCCGCGCTCCAAAATCGCTACCTTCAGTTTCGGGTTGCGTTCGGCAATATTTATGGCAGTGAAAAATCCTGCCGCACCGCCCCCTGCTATTATAACATCAAAGCTTTTACTCATAATCGTTCAGGGTAATCAGAAATAATACCGTCCACTCCAAAACCTTTTACACGCTCAATATCACTCTGCTCATTAACGGTCCAGGTATATACTTTAAAGCCTGCTTCCCGGGCTTTATTCACATTATTTTTAGTAAGCAGCGTGTAGTGCGGGTGTATGGCTTTCGCCGAAAACTCCTCGGCCCACTCCCACGCCTGGGTAACACTGGCCTGTGTGAGGATGCCCAGCCGTACGTATGGGTTTAGCTGACTCATAATCTTCAATTCCTCCCGCTGGAAACTGGACACGATAAAGTCGGTATAGCTGTATCCCTTTTCACGCACGTACATGTTTACAAAATCAGATACCGAGCCTGCAGTATGGCGGCCTTTCATTTCGATGTTGACAAGGCACTTTTTGCCTATAACTTCCATCACCTCATCAAGCGTAGGGATAATGTAGCTGCCTTCTACCTTCAGGTGCTTTAGTTCCTCCAGGGTAAGCTTGTGTACTTCGCCCGTGCCGTTGGTAGTGCGGTCAACTGTAAAATCATGTATTGCCACCAGTTCGCCGGTAGCGCATACATGCACGTCAAGCTCTATACCATCAGCACCCAGGGTAAGGGCCTGCTGAAACGAAGCCAGGGTATTTTCCGCTACATGGGCTTTTGCACCCCTATGCCCTATTTTAAGCATAAATATTTTTTTGTAAAGATACCAAAAACAAAAAAGCACGGAGTTGCCCGTGCTTTATAGGAATCAGTAAGCTATTAGTTTTTGACCAGTTTGATGACCTTCAGGCTGTTGCCGGAATAAACAGTGGCGAAGTACAAACCTGATGAAAGGCCGGAAGCATCAATACTTGCTGATGTACCTGTAACAGCCTTATCAAGAATAATTTTACCTGAAATATCGGCAAGGGTTATCCTTTCTGCAGCAGTAAATGTAAAGTTCCAGCTGTTTTGAGCAGGGTTTGGATAAACCATTATACCTGTAGCTTCAAAATCCCTGGTATTGTTTACAACCGCTTCAAATGAATACGCTGCCGTAAGCCTGTTAAACGTAATATTATACGTACCTGCTGTTACCGGGATATTAGGGCCGTCCGGAACACCTGTGCCAGAAGGGAAAGCCGTACCTCCCCAGTTGGCAACACCAAAGTTGTTATTTACCCTGAACTTAAGCTCTCCTGTAGTTAACACCTGATTTTCAAGTGTATATAGATTGCCGTCGGCAGTTATTAAAGGCACGTCTGTATTCCAGCCTGCTGCTGCGTTCCCTATGATACTGAGCGTTACATAACTAAAGCTATAAGCGCCGGTTTGCCTGTTAAACGTAATGTTATAAGTTCCGGCTGCCAGAGGTATGTCTGCACCATCCTGCACGCCTACACCCGAAGGAAAAGTAGTACTGCCCCAGTTTACAGCCCATGATCCGGTTTGGCGGAATTTGGCGCCGCCGGCGGTAACTGTAAAATTGCTTAATGTATAGGTAATTCCGTCAAATGTTACCATAGGTACATCGACCCAGTTATTGAACTGCCCAAGGAAAGAAACAGACTGGAAGTTTTGCACATTTACAAAACTATAGGCCAGGGTGTTTTTATTAAATGTAACCAATAGCGTCCTAAACAATAAAAAAAAGAATGGTTAGTTTTTA
>NZ_NOXV01000118.1 GCF_002251835.1 Flavobacterium cyanobacteriorum | reverse complement strand
TTTTATTGATTTTTAATCAATTATGTTTTTTGTCGTGTACTAAATTATATTTTAGATAATAACTAGTAAAGGATTTTGTGATTTTGGGTAAAACAGAAATTCTTCCCCCTTCCTGTTTTTTATAGACGGTAACATTTCTTTTGTTTTCATTACTATAAAATTCAACGGTATTTTCTAATAGCGCCCTTAGGAATAAATCAGAAAAACTTTTAGAATACCCTTGATGGTCTAAATAATTGAAACTACACACCTCCCCATCTTCAGCAGCAATATCGTCTGGGTGATAAGGCTTAAAGTCAGGAGTAATAACAACAGTATCAAGCTCTTCTAAAACAAATATTATTTTTTCTGATAGTTTGTCATAATAATACTGAAAAGGGGTAGGAGTATCAATAGTAGTTAATGTATTTGCATCTAACTCAATCCATTGATCTGATATATATAACGGTATTCTTCTATACCTTGTGATGTTACTACCGTTTTGATTTACTTCTTCACTTTCAAAATAAAAAATATCCCCATTGGGTTGAGGTAGCAGATGCAATTGGTTAACTGTTGTGTCATTTGAAATTTTATAGTAACGGGATTCGGTATCAAGTTCATTTTTGGTTACGGTTGTTCCCAGGTCATAATTGTCATTATCTTCCGTAAAATCTACATCCACTATCTGTACGGGTTTACCTTTAGATTTTATGGAGTCTGGGCTAATTTTTAAATAAGCTATAATTTTTTTTAAATCGGTCATAAAATAGGAATTGAAAACATCCCCGGTGAATCTGCCGGGGATGTTTATTTTAGTTTATGGATTTGTTGCCTCATCAATGGCATTTTTAAGCGCCTGCACAGAAATCTGGGCTACCACCTGGCGTGGGCTGTCATCTGTTGTGAGCTGTAAATAGCCATTATTTATATCTATATTCTCAATGGTACGCGCGCCCTGCCCGGCCGGAATGCCTACCTGCGCGCCGGTAATTTCGAGCTGGCTGCTTTGGGGCACTTCGGCAGGGTTTTCAAAGTCGCTTAAATCCTCGTCATAAGGCAGCGCTTTCTCAACCCTGAGGCCTATGCTTTCTGCCTGCAGTATGGTTAGGGAGGTAGGCACGCGTGTGGCCCATGCTTTACCGATTTTTTTACCTTCTGTCCTGCGCATTTCATCTACGATAGAGAGGTATAGCGGGTCGCCTATTACAGGCACTTCGCCGCCCTGCCATATTTGCCCGGTCTGCATATAATACCGTACAGCTTCTTCAAAACCGGGCCTTACGGTAACTATAACCCTTGCCATGCCACTTTGCATAAATGCTTTGAAAACAGGGTCGTGCGTTTGGTCATACTGGTACATTTCAACCCAGTTGGACCTGTTGCCCCAGTAGTAGGGGTAAAAGTAGTAGCTCATGATGTCCCACTCAAAAGCCTGTTCCATAAACTTAACAAAGGAAGCATATTCGTCCAAATCCTTGGTTTGGCTAATCATAGCGTTGCCAAAATGCAGTGTTGTGTCATTGTTATTTTTGCGATAGAAATCTTTACCAAATGTTTTTTTGGCATCAGGGTTTGTATTGATAAGGTATGAAATACAGTTTTTGCGGAGTATACTGTTTTCAATTTCCCTGTAAAAGCCGGGGTTGGTACCCAGGATTTTTACCCCGTTAGCTGTTTCCTGAGCTATTTGTTCATTATATTTTTGCAGCGCCTCTTCGTAAGCCTTGATGATGGCATTGAAGGTGTCCTGTTGCCATTTTTCCAAATGATTGTTGGTGAGGGTACAACGTACCCTTATAGACCCGATGATCAAAGGGCTTTCGCCGGTAAGATAGGAATATTCCAGTTTTCCCTGCACATTAAAATCTGTTAATGTGCCTGATTTAGAAGTACTAATTCTATTCACTATCCATAAAGATTCTTTACCACCTACAGAAATATATCCCTGGTGTGCTCCCCTAAAGTTATGAGGGTAGGTGCCAAAGAAATAATGTGCTGTGGTAGCTATGTAATTTTCAGGAATTTCAATTTCTCCTTTTCCAATTGCGGTCTGGATTTTTCCGTCGTCACCACCGGTATGGTGTGGATCCCTGGCTTCAAAAGATTTTGTAACTTCAATGTTTTGTAAAGGTTTTTGGGCAAATTCCACGTTATAAATTCCTGTCCAGTACTTCAAAACCTGGTCGGTCAGCATGGAATAATCTGCCAGCTTATAAGTTATAGCTGTCCTGGGATCCTGGGGTTTTGGGATTGTAGTGGCTTTTTTGGCGCCTGCAAGGTCTTCCAGTGCTAGTTTGTGAAGGCGGGCGGGTTCAGGCACCATAAATTCAAACATGAGGCGTTTACCATAGTTGACAACCTGGTTTTTATAAATTTTATCTACCCATCTGTAAACGCCCACTACATGCCTGTCGCCTTTTCTGTTGTCAAAACCATGGCTGTTGTTTTCTTCAAACTCTTCCAGGATTTTTTCAATCCGTTCTTGTTTTACTTTGTTCACCACTCTGTCCAGTGCGCGCTCTGTAATTTCTTTTGAATTAGTTACTGCCTGCCGGTTGCTTTCTTCTCTGGAGGAATGTGCCGCAAAACTGGCATTGGCATTAAATATTAATTGTTCATTGGGTTTAAATTGTACTCCGGTCGCAGCAGAAAAGTCTTTACTGCTGGCTATAACCCTTGCTATTTCATTTTGCATTTCAAATCTTTCTACACTGGAAGTGTCAGTAAGGTTTTCACGTTCTGTTTCGCTGGTTAGTGACTCGGTTACTTCGCTTCTTCTAAGGCGTCGTGTAGATTTTTCTTTAAATTCACGGGCCATTATATTTTCTATATGTGCTACTTCACCTTCAACATAACCCTGTATACTCTGTTCAACTTTGTTATAATCTGCAATGCCTATTTGCTTTACCCCAAAACCGCTTGGTATGAACGGTTGCTCAGCGGCAACAGTAGTTGTATTTCCGGGAGTTGTAATACCATTAGTATCTCCACCATTATCGGGCAGTTTTATTTCAGGGAACTCAATGAACCCTCTGTAAACCGAAAATAAATTGAAGTTAAGTATAGATATTGTGGCAGTATTTCCGTTGACAAACTGGAAGGTTACTAAAAGTTCTTTTGGATTTGTTGTTATTCCTGCCATGTTCAAATTTAAAATAGCCTCATAGCCGTCAAAATGCTGCACTAATGTAGAGTTCCTTTGTATAAAGCTATTGTCAGTACGTATCATTTTATATTGTATGTTAGCAACCCTGAATTGAGGGGATGGAATTCCTAACATAACTTCCAGTGTCCTTATATTGGTTGGGGTCAACCGCGTTTTTCTTCTCGTTTTTTCTTCATATTGGAAAGGCCTTAAAGGGCTTGGTGTATTTGAAATGTTGATTACGGAACTTCCCAAAACTACAGATGTTACTCCTGTATTTACAGTATTTTGCTGGCTTGTATTGTTGCCTGTTTCTATAAGCTGGTTAACGTAACCATTTAACTGGCTGAAGTTAAGTACACGACAAAAATTGTATTAAATTAATTTCCAGCTTAT
>NZ_NOXV01000110.1 GCF_002251835.1 Flavobacterium cyanobacteriorum | reverse complement strand
TATTGATTTTTAATCAATTATATTTTTTGTCGTGTACTAAAAAAAAAAACAGTAAATTTTGACGACCCCGGAACCTACCACTTTTACTTTGGGGATGAAACCGGGAGCGCCGGAACCATCCTTACCTTTTTCCCCTGGGGAGACGGCATACCACAAGGACGCAGGGGCACAGGCATGGCTACCGAAATTGGGTATTCTGTCCCCAAAGGCAGCCTTGATTTTTGGGTAGACCGTTTTGAAAAACACAATGTAATTTATAATAAGCCGGCTGAACGTTTTGGAGAGCGTTACCTTACATTCCTTGATCCTGACGGGCTTAAACTGGAACTTATTGAAACCAATATAACTGATACACGCAAACCCTGGGAAACCGGTGAGGTAAAGGCTGATGTGGCCACAAGGGGATTTCATAATGTAACCATCACGCTGAATACTATAAGCGGTACCGCTGCTATACTCACTGAAATTTTTGGCTATAAACTTATAGCACAGGATGTGAACCGCTACCGCTACGCTACTGATGCCGTAGGGAATGCTGCTATAGTAGACCTTGTTGAACTTAAAGATGAAAAACGCGGCCATGTGGCCAACGGCACAGTACACCACGTAGCCTTCAGGGTAAAGGATGACGAAACGCTAATGCACTTCCGCCAGAAGGTAGCCGAACGTGGCCTGAATATAACCCCGCAAATTGACAGGAACTATTTCCATAGCCTGTACTTCAGGGAACCGGGCGGCGTACTGTTTGAAATTGCAACTGATAATCCCGGTTTCCTCATTGATGAAACGCTTGAAGAACTCGGTAAAAACCTAAAGCTGCCTGCACAGTATGAATCACGCCGTGATGATATTGAAGCGCATTTAGTACCCATAAATTAATTAACTCTCACAACTACAGGTGTCACGTCCGGCCTGTCCATGGCACCTGTAGTATTAAAATATTGACTATGAACTTTCAACCATTACAATATATCTACAAGCCTTCAGGCCATCCTGATGCTTATACTTTACTGCTGCTGCACGGCACCGGCGGTAATGAGAACGACCTGTTGCCCTTAGCCGCTGACTTAAGCAATAACTACAATATTTTAAGCCTGAGGGGCAACGTCAGCGAAAACGGCATGCCCCGCTTTTTTAAACGTTTGGGCATGGGCATATTTGATGAGCAGGACCTGCATTTCCGTACCGATGAATTGGTGGCATTTATAAAAGGACTTGCCTTTAAAGAAGGCTTTGATGCTTCTAAAATTATAGCTTTGGGCTACTCTAACGGGGCAAATATTGCGGGTGCCACACTGGTAAAATATCCGGAACTGCTGGCAGGAGCAATATTGTACCGGCCAATGCAGCCTTTTAAAGATTTCACAGTAGCAAAAAAAGCGGCTAATGTACCCGTTTTTTTCAGCTCAGGAAAAGCCGACCATACTGTAAATCCTGCTGATACAAAAGTATATGTGGATAATCTTGAAAAGATGGGATTTGATTTAGAATTTCACAACCTGATTACGGGCCATCAACTGGTGCGTGAAGACATTCAACTTTCTGCCGTGTGGCTCAGCCAACATTTTGGACGATGAAGGCGTTTCACATTACAAGGGTTTATGCTGACGCTGATGGGGAGTCGCATTTTGAAGACATTGCCATACCGCTTACTGACAAAGGCAAAATAGGCTTTTTGTCAGAAACGCAGCAGGGCGGGACAATCATCTTCAGGAAAGTTACAGGGCAGTATGACTATGATTTTCATAATGCCCCCGCAAGGCAGTACATCATCCTGCTGGATGGCGAAATCGAACTGGAAGTTTCATCAGATGAAAAAAGGAAGTTTACAGCAGGCCATGTTTTACTTGTAGAAGACACAACAGGCAGGGGCCACAGGACAAGGAATGTAACACTTGCGGAAAGATCATCAATATTTATTACTTTATGAGGTAATTATTAATACATATATAACCTTTCTGTCATATTAAATCTGTAACTTTCTGCCACAAAACAACCCGCTATGTCAAACATTAACCTTATTATAGAAGAACGCCCCAGCGATATTGGGAACTTCCTGGTGGGGCGGCTACTGCCCTTTAAAGATAAGCGTACAGTAGGGCCATTTGCATTCATTGACCACATGGGCCCTGCTCACCTGAATGACCATGAAAATTTTGATATCGGCCCACACCCGCATATTGGGCTTTCTACCCTAACCTACCTGTTTGAGGGAAGCATAATGCACCGTGACAGCCTTGGTATTGAAATGGAAATAAAACCCGGTGCCGTAAACTGGATGACAGCCGGTAAAGGCATTGTACATTCCGAACGCACACCTGATTACCTTCGTTCTTCTGATAAGGTAATGCATGGACTGCAAATATGGGTGGCACTGCCAAAGGAACTGGAACAGATGGAACCCTCTTTCGCGCATATTGAAGCAGAAGAACTGCCTGCCTGGGAGCAGGACGGGGTACAGCTAAAACTGATTGCAGGGGAAGTGCTGGGCAAAAAATCTCCCGTACCCGTCTACAGCCCGCTGTACTACCTCGAACTGAAGAGCACACAAAAACATCATATAGATTTTATGGGCGAATTATACGGCGAAAGTGGCTTATACATCCTTGAGGGCAGTATTGAAATTGACGGGTATACTTTTGAGCCAAAACAGTTACTGGTCACTAAAAATGCTTCAGCGTGCGGGTTTACAATGAACAAAAATACCACAGTATATATTTTCGGCGGCGAGCCGTTCCCGGAACAAAGGCATATTTACTGGAATTTTGTGGCAACCACACCCGAGCTCATAGAAAATGCAAAAGAAAGGTGGCTTAAGAGGGAATTCCCCGAAATACCGGGCGAAACAGGTTTTGTACCGCTACCTCCACAAAACAATAACTTTAAAACAAAACACTGATACAATGGAAATAAAACATTTCGATGATGGCAAAAAAGGACACTGGAAGGCCATCGAAAACAGTACCGAAGCCGGTATTATGACCTATGTCTGG
The DNA here is from genome assembly GCF_002251835.1 of Flavobacterium cyanobacteriorum. GTDB lineage: Bacteria > Bacteroidota > Bacteroidia > Flavobacteriales > Flavobacteriaceae > Flavobacterium > Flavobacterium cyanobacteriorum. Next base: position 525 of record NZ_NOXV01000110.1, on the reverse strand, counting down.
GCCGGCGGGGACAAATTTATTATAGAACATACTATCGGTAACCCCGATTTTAAGGGCGTAGGGATGAAATTACTGGATAAAGCCGTAGCCTATGCACGTGAAAACAATAAAAAAATTGTACCGCTCTGCCCCTTTGCAAAGAAGATGTTCGACCGTAAGGAAGACATTCGTGATGTGCTGGCTTAGCAGTTTTACAGGATAATAAAGATTTTGATTGTACTCCTGTAAACTAAAGTTTTACTGTCAATTCAAAAACTAATACTATTTAAATTGGGACCAATTCAGTTACAATTAAAAAACAGCCTTGTCAGTATTAGTGATATTCCTGAAAATGAAATAAATACCGCTCTTTTATTGTTTAAGGAGGTTTCATTCCCGGAAAAGGGTGTTAATACCTTATAATTGCTTAATCCTGATAAGCAGTATTACCATTTTGAGCAGCAGGCTAAGTGCATTTTTGTTATCACCTTTCCTGCTGTCAGCTATATCTCCCCGCCGCGAAAGCAGGCGGCGGGGAGGATGCCG
>NZ_NOXV01000103.1 GCF_002251835.1 Flavobacterium cyanobacteriorum | reverse complement strand
CAAATAAAAAACCGTCTCAAAATTTAAGTATTGAGACGGCTTCTTCAAATTGTAAGACGTATTCAAAAAGTTATTTCAAAACCAAATTTATAATTCTTTTACCAAAAGCCAAGCTTGCTTGTCGTGTTTCTCACGTATCTGCATCATGCTGTCCTGCGCTTCTGCACGGGTGGCAAAACTTCCATACAGCACGGGGTACAGGCCAAACTGGTTTTTGCCAAGCATCCGGCCCTTAAAACCCTTGTTTTGCAGCTGGCGCATCGCTTTACCGGCATTTGCCCTGCTCCTAAAGGCACCGGCCACAATATGGTAATTCAGGTTTTCTTCTTCGGCAACTGTAAGCGCGACGGCTGGCAGCGGGTTGTCTATGAAAAAGGTAGCTGTCTGAATCTTTTCCTGTATTTTTTCCTGAACGGCTTTTTCTACAAGCAGAGTTTCTTCGGCCACCCGGTTGTCGTTATACAGCTTATATCCTGTGGCGCCGGCAGAAAGTGCCACAATAATTATAGCAGCATATTTAAGGTAAGCATAGCTTTTCCTGCGTTCATGTGTAAATAGTACAGGAGCCTTTTCTTCAAGCGCTTCCGCCTGTTTTTTCAGCTCTTCTCGTTTCACTACCGGCGAAATAATAATATTTAGCCCAAATGCATCTGTCAGGTAATTCACCGGTGTATCAGGGGTGAAAACAAGATTGCCTTCACTATTAGTGCTGATATGGCCAAGGTTTTTCAGGGTTAGGGCTTCTTTCCGCTCCAGGCGGTAAAGCCATTTCTCTACCTCACTGCCTATGGCGGCAACGGCCTGGTCGTAAGAAATTTTTTCCTGTAAAGCAATATGGTTGGCTAAAAGCCCGTCATTATTTTTTACATTCGCATTAAAAGAAATGAGTTTTTTTGGAGGATAAAAAGTGCTGGTGTCAGCATTTATCTGGGCCGGCTGTATTTCGGTGAGGAAAGCCCCAAAGCCCGGCAAAGTAACGCACTGGTAGCGATACAATAAAGCTGATATGTATTTTTCTATCTTCATAAAGGCAAATTTACTTATTCAACATAAAGGGCAAAATTTTATTCACAAATTTTATTAACAATTGCTGCTGTGTTGCCCGCAGCAGCGCTATTATATGAATGACTGATACAGAATTGTTCAATACACTCGCACTACTGCGCGTGGAGGGCGTAGGCGACATTATGGCTAAGAAGCTGATAAGCCATTGTGGGTCAGCAACAGAAGTTTTTAAGGCTAAAAAGTCCAAAATAACCGCTATAGACGGTGTAGGCGAAACTGCATGGCAGAACCTTCAGGACAAAAATGTTTTTAAACAGGCCGAAGCTGAAATGAAGTTTATAGAAAAAGAAGGCATAAAAGCCTCTTATTTTATGGATGCTGATTATCCTGAAAAGTTGAAGCACTGCATTGACGGGCCTGTTATCCTTTTCAGCTCAGGCAACATTAACCTTGAAGGCAGGAAGATAGTAAGCATTGTAGGTACAAGGCAGGTAACCTCTTACGGGGCTGAATTTTGCCGTAAGCTGGTGGAAGACCTTGCTCCGCTTAACCCTGTTATTGTGAGTGGTTTTGCGTATGGTGTAGACATCGTGGCACACCAGGCCGCGTTGGACAATAACCTGCAAACCATAGGGGTGTTGGCACACGGGCTGAACCAGATATACCCAAAAGCCCACAAAAAATACATGGCTAAGATGGAGGAGAACGGCGGTTTCATGACCGAGTTCTGGAGTACCTCAAACCCTGACAGGGAGAATTTCCTGAAGCGTAACCGGATTATTGCAGGCATAGCGGAAGCTACGGTAGTGATTGAAAGTGCCGATAAAGGCGGGTCTTTGGTAACGGCTAACCTTGCCAATGATTATAACCGGGATGTGTTTGCCGTGCCCGGGCGCGCCACAGATAAGTACAGCCAGGGCTGTAACAACCTGATAAAGACCCAGCGTGCCAATTTGCTGGCCGGTGCTGCCGATATCATATACCTGCTAAACTGGCAGCTGGAAGAGAAAAAGCACAAGCCGGTGCAAAAGCAGCTCTTTGTATCGCTGGAAGGCGATGAGCAAAAAGTATATGACTACCTGCAAAGGAACGGCAAAGAGCTTATGGATGTAATAGCGCTGGAGTGTGAGTTGCCGGTATTTAAAATTTCCTCGCTGTTGCTAAATATGGAGTTAAAAGGCGTGATACGCCCGCTGCCTGGGAAGCTGTTTGAGGCGATTTAAGTAGTAACGGAATATTTTAAAGAATGAGAATTGAATGGGAAAATTTAGATACCGCTGGGTTTGATGCTGGGGGTACAGAAATGTTGAACTATCAAGGCCAACCCTTTACAGGTTTCGCGGTTGAATATAAAAATGGTCATATCTAAACATTTTAACAATGCGCCAACAAGTCCAGATTCGATGACTCATGAGGCATAAGCGAAAATGAAATCCGTACTTTTTTTCCAATATTTTAATTTTATATTATGAATTTACAAGACTATACAATTGATATTAGATTAAATAACAAATTTATCTATTTTAATCAACCTGCTTATTTAAATTTGGAGTCTCTTCTTAATGGAATTTTAAATCCAGTTATTAATTTAGATTTTTTCATCAATAAGGTTCAATTTTTAATTAATAATTGGAATGATATTGAATCTATTGTTGATAATGACTACGGAGGCTATTGGGATGATGAAGTTTTGGCCGAAAACAATATGACTGGTACTTTTTTTACGTTAATTTCTGAGGTTGACTTGCATGTATATGTTAATGTTGCTACCCAAACTATTTGTGTAGAAGATGATTTTCATCCGAACCATTCTCTATTAGAATTACCTCTTCAAGAGTTTCTTGATATAATGATTCAATGGCGAAACATAATCATTTGATTAATAGTTATTAAAAGTTATCATGCCACAAAATCCCACCCCGGTAGCAAAAAGGTATTATCCGCGGTTATAATTGTAACCGTTGATGATTTGGAAGTTAATAATAACTATATGAAAATAAGATATCTAAACAAATTAAAAAATGCACCTACCAGGCCTGATTTGATGACAAATGAGGGCATAAGTGAAAATGAAATTATCCAATTAGAATCATCTTTTAACAATGGGATGATGTTTCCAAAGGCATTGAGGGAACTTCTTTATTTGGCAGGCGATTTCTGTTATGTCTGTGACTTTGGGTTAACAGATACCCAGGAAGAATTACAATTATTTGTTAGAGGAAATATAGATTACTATAACAAATCAATTGTACGTCCTTTTTATGTTTTTGACATCTATAATGCTAGAGAACAATTTTTATTTATCTATTTAGATGAAGGTGATAACCCGCCTATTTATGCCGCACAATATTGTAAGCTCCCCCAAAAATAGTACAGTTTAAAAGTAGAAAAAAAGT
>NZ_NOXV01000132.1 GCF_002251835.1 Flavobacterium cyanobacteriorum | reverse complement strand
GCACTAAAGAAATTTAATAAAATAAAAGTTTAAACCACTTCATTATAATCCCTGTGCTGTTGATTATGGTTTACCTATTTTATTCTATAAAATATATAATTGATGGAAATATATTACATATTAAAACAGGCTTGTTTATAAGCGGGAAGATAAATATACAGGATATAAAATCAGTAACTAAAACGTATAACCCGCTTAGTGCGCCTGCATTATCTATCAACAGGCTCGAAATTAAGTACGGGAACAACTATGATTATGCTCTTATCTCTCCTAAAAACCGGGAAGAATTTGTACAGCAGCTGTTATCGGTTAATCCTGCAATAAAGGTAAAATTATAAAGCTGCCAAAAAATTAAATTCCGGCAGCTTATAAATTATTGTGCAGTAGCTTCGGCGCCTTCTTCATTATGTTGTTTCAGTTCGCCTACAAAATCTTCAATACTTTGTATTTTGCTCTCCACATAGTCCAGCAGCCCTTCTATCTTGTCCCGCAGGTCTTCAAAAAAAGCAATGATGTCATCTACATAGCCTTTTACTTTATGTATAAAATCAAGTACATACTGAATGAGCCCGTCCAGTTTTTCCATTATAATATTCATATCATGAATTGTTTAATGATTAATAATACTGAAAATTACAAAACAGCCAGTGTAACCGGAAACACTTTGTCAAAAAATTAAGAATCTATTTTTTATTCGGAATATATAAGATACTTTTTCCTCATTTGTCTGAAAGCAGATAGGCCCGGCTCCCAGGTCTTCCTTATTTCAGCCTCGCTTTTACCTTCTTCTATTTGTTGCTGCAGTTTTGTGTTGCCTGTCAGTTTGGTAAAAAAAGGGATAAAGAACTTTGATTTATCCCGGGTTTCACTATAGGCTTTCATCAGCCATTTTAGTTCAAGTCGTTTTACTTTACTTGCTTTGGTTAGATCTTCGCCATAACAGGTTACCCCGTTATAAGGCGGCTCTTTAGCGCCCTCGTTAGGCATAGGGGTAAAGCTGAAGCCTGTTTTGGGCAGGTAAGGCGACCCGTAAACCTGGAATTGCTTGCTGGTACCCCGGCCCATGCTTACGTTAGTGCCCTCAAAAAGGCACAGGCTGGCATACAGGTTTATAGCCTGGTCATTGGGCAGGTTAGGCGATGGTTTTACCGGCAGGCTGTAGGGCATATCGCGCTTATAGTCCGTGCAGGGAATCACCGTCAGCCGGCACTGCGCGCCATCCTTTAGCCATTTTTCACCGTTTATCATTTGTGCATATTCGCCTATAGTCATTCCGTGCAGTACCGGTATTGGGTGCATCCCCACAAAGCTGGTGTGTTCTTTTTCCAGTGTTGGCCCATCCACAATGCTCCCGTTTGGGTTTGGCCTGTCAAGCACTATAAGGGGAATGTTATTCTCTGCACAGGCCTCCATAACATAATGTAAGGTTGATATGTATGTATAAAAGCGGACGCCTACATCCTGTAGGTCAAACACCAGTACATCTATCCCTGCCAGCTGTTCCGGTTTAGGTTTTTTGTTGTTGCCATAAAGCGAAATTATAGGAAGGCCTGTTGTAGTGTCCTTGCCGTCTTTGATATGCTCGCCGGCATCGGCCGTGCCGCGGAAACCATGTTCTGGCGCATATATTTTTCTGACGCTAAATTTTTTTGATAATAAAAAATCTATGAGGTGCATAGTATCCCTTTTTTCTCTGAGGTCATATTGACCAGGATTGGAATCAAAATTTGTTTTCACCCGACTAATTACTATCCCTGTCTGATTAGTGACAACACCAATTTTTTTATTGGCTAACAATTTGCGGTAATCCCATATATTGTCTGCGCCTGTTAATATGTTGGCCTGATGATTTACCCCTGCCTTTTGCCTTTTGGCTGTTGGCTCTTCTTTCAACTTTCTACTTGCGACTTGCGACTTCACCGAATTGCAGCTCACCAGCATCACTAATGAAAATAAAACTGTATTTTTGAAAATCGAACAAGATACCATATCACTTGAATTTAGAATATTTCATAGCCCGGAGGCTGGTTACCGCCAGGGACCATAAAAGTAGTATATCTGCACCGATAATAAAAATTGCCGTCACAGCTATTGCTATCGGGGTCATCATGATGATCATGGCCGTGGCTACGGGTGTAGGGCTGCAGGACAAAATACGCGAAAAAATATCCGCATTTAACGGCCAGGTCATTATCGCTACTTTTGATGATAACCAGTCAGAAGTAAGCGTAGCGCCCCTCTCTATCAAACAGGATTTTTATCCGGAATTCAAATCCGTCAGCGGTATCAGCCATATCCAGGCAGTTGCGTCAAAAGCAGGCGTAATACGGACAGAAGAATCTGTCGAAGGGGTCATTTTTAAAGGGGTAGACAACGACTACAGGTGGGATAACCTTAAAGAATATATTGTAGCCGGCAGGATACCTAAATTTACCGGCGCAGTAAGTAACGAAGTTATCCTGTCAAAATACCTGGCCGACAGGTTAAAGCTCAAAGTGGGCGACACCTTCAATACCTTTTTCATGAAAGAAGGCGGCAATGGCCTGCCAAACCTCAGGCGGTTCAGGCTCGTAGGTATATTTAATTCCGGCTTCCAGGAATTTGACGCTTCCTACCTTATTGGCGATATCCGCCATGTACAGCGAATCAATAAATGGCGCAACGGCGAGGTAGGTTCATTCGAGGTTTTTCTTGATGACTTCACGCAAATCCGCCAAAAAGGAGAAGAAATATACAACCAAATACCGCCAACGCTTAACAGCCAGACCATAGAAGAAAAATACTACAACATATTTGAATGGCTAAAGCTTTTTGATGTAAACATACTTGTCATTATTATAATCATGGTTATTGTAGCCACCATAAATATGGTCGTTGCCCTGCTGGTACTCATTTTAGAACGTACACCCATGATTGGTATGCTCAAGGCTTTAGGCGCGCCGGACTGGAGCGTGCGCAAAATATTCTTATACAATGCGGCCTACCTCATTATACAAGGGCTTCTTTGGGGCAACGGCATCAGCCTGGCCCTGCTGCTCATCCAGAGATATTTTGGCATAATCAGGCTCAACCCGGAAAGCTACTATGTCACAGTAGCTCCCGTAACTATCCACCTGCCGGCCATACTGCTCATCAACATCGGCACAGTAGTGGTCTGCCTTGCTTTACTCCTTATCCCATCATATATCATCACAAAAATATCTCCTGTAAAGGCACTCCGGTTCGATTGATTAAGGTTTCTCCCGCACCGCGCTCACCTTAAAAAACCATATAAATCATTTTCAGGAGCGAAAGGCCCGGGCCCTACCGGCAGGCGCAATTCCCGCTTTCCACTGTATCTCCCCGCCGCAAAAGCGGGCGGCGGGGAGGATGCCGCTAC
>NZ_NOXV01000117.1 GCF_002251835.1 Flavobacterium cyanobacteriorum | reverse complement strand
TCAAATAAAAAACCGTCTCAAAATTTAAGTATTGAGACGGCTTCATTTTTATTTCCAGGAGTTTTATTTAGAAGATTTTATTATACAGGGCAGTTTAGCAGACAATTTAATCATGGAAATCTGCTTGAAAGGTTTTTATGGACTTTATTTTGTGGGGTGACAAGCTTAACTGTTTTTGGTTTGCTTTTCTATTTTCTAAATTCTTATTTTGGCTTTGAATTATTGCATAATATTACATTCGATTCAATATGTAATATTTTTTCTAGCTTAGGAACTAATCAATATCCAAATGAATTTACGGATGCTAATAAATTGATAGAATTTGGAATTCTTCTTCTATTTATATACTTCTTTTCAGGTGTATCAGGAGCATTTGGTCACTACATAGTACGAATTTTAAGATTCGATGTGAATTTTTCAACCTTAAAATTTAACAATGAGTGGCTGTATCTGATTGAAGCAAATAAATTAAATGGAATAAAGCGTAAGAGGTTTGACGATTATCTGACATTCATAGATATTCTTGTTCTTCATAAAGATAAGGAAGAACTTTATAGAGGCGTTTATAAGGGTTTTATCTTCGATAAAGAAAATAAACTGGAAAACATTATTTTAAGCAATGCTTCCAAATTTATTCCTATTATAAAGGAAGAGAATGAACCCAAAATCGAAGCTTTAAAAAATTTAGCTGAAACTAAACCAGAGCAGTATAGTGTTCACAATGATTTCCCAGACAAAATAATATTCAAAAAAAATATTGAAGGTAATTTACTAGTGGTGCCGGCTGAAAATATTTTAAATGTTAATTTAACCTACGTTAATTATTTTAATAGATATAATTCATCAAGAATTACATTATTAAGATTAATGTATTTTTTACTGTTCATTTGTTTTGCTATATTATTCTTAATCCCATTTATTAAGATAGACAATTTTTATATTAAAAGTTTTTGGAGTAAGACCGCGTTTGCTATCACAACCTCCTTTGTGCTTATATTTATTTTTGGTGTATTAAAAGATGTTATAATTTCCGCTCCAGGATTAAAGAAAAAAGCAATACAAGGTATCGTTTTTGTTATACATTTTTCAATTTTTTATTTGGGTATATTTGATATTTTAAGTGTTGGAACAACAATATTAGTTTTTATTGGCACAATTTTAATCATGGGTTTGATAACTCAAAAATCAGAAAGCAAAAGATGAGTCGTTATCAAATAAATTACAGATTGATAAAAAAGATGGTTCTCACAATACTTTCTTTACAAAAAACACAAAATTAAAATTGCATATTTCCCATATAAAAAACTATCTTTGCACTCGAAAAAAAACCCTTTTTTCGCGAAACATAAATAGCTGTTTAATAAATACATAAGCAATGTCTAAAGGAATAGGAAAAGTTGCACAGATTATCGGGCCGGTAGTTGACGTGGTGTTTAACACTCAAAACGCTGAGCTTCCAAAGATTTATGATTCATTAGAAATCACTAAGAACGACGGTTCAAAACTGGTTCTTGAAGTACAGTCGCACGTGGGCGAAAACACCGTTCGTACCATCTCTATGGACTCTACTGACGGTTTGAGCAGGGGCCAGGAAGTGGTAGCTACAGGAGCGCCTATACAGGTGCCGATAGGTGCTGACGTTTTCGGGCGTTTGTTTAATGTTATAGGTGACGCTATTGACGGCCTGGACAATTTGCCTAAAGCAGGCGAGAACGGATTGCCAATCCACCGTCCTGCCCCAAAATTTGAAGACCTTTCAACTTCATCAGAAGTTTTATTTACAGGTATCAAAGTTATCGACCTTATTGAGCCTTATGCAAAAGGTGGTAAGATCGGTCTTTTTGGTGGTGCCGGTGTAGGTAAAACGGTATTAATCCAGGAGTTGATCAACAATATTGCAAAAGGCCACGGTGGTCTTTCCGTTTTTGCCGGTGTAGGCGAAAGGACGCGTGAGGGTAACGACCTTATGCGCGAAATGCTTGAATCAGGCATTATAAAATATGGTGAAGAGTTTATGCACTCTATGGAAAACGGCGGTTGGGACCTTAGCAAGGTTGACAAGGCCGGCATGAGGGAGTCAAAAGCTACTTTCGTGTTCGGGCAGATGAACGAGCCGCCGGGAGCACGTGCACGTGTAGCCCTTACAGGCCTTACTATTGCTGAGTATTTCCGTGACGGTGCCGGAGACGGGCAGGGCAAAGACGTTCTTTTCTTTGTTGACAATATCTTCCGTTTTACCCAGGCAGGTTCAGAGGTATCGGCGCTATTGGGCCGTATGCCTTCAGCGGTAGGTTACCAGCCAACACTTGCTACCGAGATGGGTGCCATGCAGGAACGTATCACCTCAACTAAAAAAGGTTCAATTACATCAGTACAGGCGGTATATGTACCCGCGGACGACTTAACTGACCCGGCGCCGGCTACTACATTTGCCCACCTTGATGCTACAACAGTACTTTCACGTAAAATTGCCGAGCTTGGTATTTACCCTGCGGTTGACCCTCTTGACTCAACTTCAAGGATACTTTCTCCTTACATACTTGGTGATGAGCACTACAACTGCGCACAAAGGGTTAAAGAAATACTTCAGCGCTACAAGCAGCTGCAGGACATTATCGCGATCCTTGGTATGGAAGAGCTTAGCGAGGAAGATAAGCTTGTGGTGGCACGCGCACGCCGTGTACAGCGTTTCCTTTCGCAGCCATTCCACGTAGCGGAGCAGTTTACAGGTATCCCGGGCGTACTGGTTAATATTAAAGACACCATTAAGGGCTTTAACATGATCATGGATGGCGAGCTTGACCACCTGCCGGAAGCGGCCTTTAACCTTAAAGGTACTATTGAAGACGCTATTGAGGCCGGTGAGAAAATGTTAGCTGAAGCGTAAAACCAGTTGATGGTTGATGGTTAATAGTTGCCGGAAGGCACAACAACCAACAACCGGCAACCAATAACTTTAAATACTATGGTATTAGAAATAGTTTCGCCGGAAGGACATTTATATAAAGGCGGTGTTACTTCGGTAACTGTACCCGGCATAAATGGTGAATTCCAGATGTTGAACAACCACGCCAATATAGTATCAATACTGGCTGCGGGAACCATTAAGATAGGCGTATCTGATTTTAAGGCCAATGCTGAATTTTCGGCTAAGTTTACCAAATCAGACAAGGACCAGAAGTTCCTTTTGCCTATAAAAGCAGGTACCCTGGAAATGAAAGATAACAAAATTATAATTTTAGTAGACTAAGGTTTACTTATAAATAAAATTAAAAACCCTCTTCGGAAACGGTGAGGGTTTTTTTATTAATATTGTGTTAAGTACACGACAAAAATTGTATTAAATTAATTTCCAGCTTATT
>NZ_NOXV01000099.1 GCF_002251835.1 Flavobacterium cyanobacteriorum | reverse complement strand
TGTATCTCCCCGCCGCCATAAGCGCGGCGGCGGGGAGGATGCCGCTTACATCGGGGCTGGTTCAAAACGGCAGTACCACCCGGCACACATTTACGCTCTGGCTGCTTTCTATCCTGTGAGGTATCCTGCATTTACAGATACTATACAAAGGCATTTACTATTTTTAAGTAGCAGGAAAGGAGAAAATAATCTAAAAATGTCCTTTACATTCCCATAATTGTAGTAAAGCTTCCGCAATTACTGTACAATCAATATTAATTTCTGTACCTTTGCCCGCTGATTTTTTTGCAATGAGATTACACAGGAACTTAGTTTTTACCGTTATAGACTCCCTTGGGTTTATTTTTAATGACGGCGAATATGCCGACAAGGTAGTGGCACGCGCCCTCAAGAAAGATAAACGCTGGGGTAGCGCCGACCGCAAGTTTGTAGCCGAGACCCTATATGAAATTGTGCGCTGGAAACGCCTGTATGCCGAAATTGCCGAGGTGCGCGAGCCCTATGACCGTGACAACCTGTGGCGTATTTTTGCCGTGTGGGCCGTACTCAGGGGGATTACGCTGCCAGACTGGAAATATTTTGAAAATACGCCGGTACGCCGCATAAAAGGCCGTTTTGATGAACTGGGCAAAATACGTAAATTCCGTGAATCGATACCTGACTGGATGGACGAACTGGGCGCCAGGGAGCTGGGCGAAAAAAAATGGGAACAGGAAATTGCGGCACAAAACGAGCAGGCAAAAGTGATATTGCGCGTGAATACCCTAAAAACCACCCGCGAAAAATTACGCGCCATACTGGCTGACCTGGACATTGATACTGAAGCGCCAAAAGAATACCCTGATGCGCTAATACTGAAAGAAAGGGCTAATGTGTTCCTTACCCCTGCTTTTAAGGAAGGCTTATTTGAAGTACAGGATGCCTCGTCTCAGCTGGTGGCCCGTTTTCTCGAGGTGGAGCCGGGCATGCGCGTGGTAGACACCTGTGCGGGTGCCGGAGGCAAAACACTGCACTTAGCCTCGCTGATGCAGAACAAGGGCCAGCTCATTGCGATGGATATCTATGAAAGCAAGCTGAAAGAGCTCAAACTGCGCGCCCGCCGCGATGGTGCTTTCAACATAGAATACAGGGTGATTGACAGTACCAAAGTCATCAAAAAACTTCACGAAAAAGCCGACCGGGTGCTTATTGACGCTCCATGTAGCGGCCTCGGCGTTTTAAGGCGCAACCCCGACAGCAAGTGGAAACTGCAGCCGGAATTTGTGGAGAATATCCGAAAGACACAGGCTGAAATTTTAGAAAGCTACTCTAAAATAGTTAAACCCGGCGGCAAGCTCGTATACGCCACATGTTCCATACTACCCTCCGAAAATCAGGAACAAATTAAGCGTTTCTTAAGCACAGAAACAGGAAAAGGATTTACCTTTGCAAAAGAAAATAAAATACTGGCATCAGAATCCGGATTTGACGGTTTCTATATGGCTTTGCTTGAAAGGAAAAATTAATAAACCCTGCTGATAATTCTCATATATCAGTACATAAACAATGCGTATGAAAAAAACATTTACCCTCGCTATAGCATTATTATCTGCCTTTGCCTATGCACAGGATGGCGCGCCTGCTGCGCCATATTACAATGGCTTTAACTTTAACCAGGCCGGCACGGCGCTTAGAAATGCGCTGGCCGCAAAAATAACAGATACACATGTAAACCAGCTCACCTACCAGCAGGCCGAAAATGCTATAATGATTGTGGACCGTGACCCTGCTGACGGCACCAATACCAACCTGCTTCTTATCTATGGATTTAGCAGTAGCCTTTGTCCGGCCTCTACTGCTGATGATGCAGAACACAGGAGGAGGAACAAGAATTTTGACGACGACGGGAGTAACAACCCATGCCTCTGGAACAGGGAACATACATATCCACGCGCACTGGGTATACCCGATCTGGGTACAAGCGGCCCGGGCGCCGATGTGCACCACCTGAGGGCATGCGATAAAAAGCGGAATGCAAACAGGGACAATGATAAATTTACTGACGGTTCAGGTAATTCAGGCCCTGTGGGCAGTGCCTGGTACCCCGGTGATGAATGGAAGGGCGATATTGCCCGTATGATGATGTATATGTACCTGCGCTATGGCAACCAGTGCCTGCCTAAAAATGTGGCTGTGGGCAGCGTGGTAGCCAGCGACCCGAACATGCCGGCTATCCTACTGCAATGGAATGCTGATGACCCGGTGTCGCAATACGAAGATAACCGTAACACCTATTTGGGTAATTTAGCAAATTCTTTTGCACAGGGCAACCGAAACCCGTTCATAGATAATCCTTACCTTGCCACGCTTATTTGGGGAGGGCCTGCCGCGCAAAATCGCTGGCCGGCGCTTTCAACTCCTGAACTGCTGGTAGAACAAACTATGGTATATCCTAACCCTGCCGTTAATAATGAAATAACCATACAAACCGAAGCAGAGATTGAGGCTATTGAACTTATAAGCATTAATGGGCAACTGGTACAGAAAGTAAGCAAACCCGTGTTTAGCAACAACATATATGTATTGCAAAACCTGCCTCAGGGTTTCTACATGATAAGGGTAGAGTCTCCCCAGGGTTCAGTTACCAAAAAAGTTATTGTAAATTAAAAGATATTAACCTCCTTCGGGAGGTTTTTTGTTGGCAACAATTGTATACATTTGGTGTACTAACTATAAATTATGAAACTGCTTTGGCTTTGGCTGTTGCTGCTCCTTCCATTGTCTTCATTTTCACAAACAGAAGAAGAGGAAGAATTTGTGCTGTTTAATTTAAAATATCCGTCAGACACACTTTCAGTAGATGGAATAGATTGGGAGAAAGAGAATCTGACTTCAGAATTTACACTGAGAGGCAAAACGCAGCTACTTTATGCTATTAAAATTGAAAATGATACTACAGCAAAGCTTTTGATTAATGAGAAGGAGAAATGGGTTGTACAGGAAAATATCCCAATAACGGGTTGGGCATTACGGCGTATAGATAAAGATGTTATTTTTTCGGAATTTAAAATTAAGGATTTTGATAAAGATGGCGATGAAGACCTTATCTGTTGGGTAAACAGCAATATGAACGGGAACGTTTGGACCATTATATTTCTTAATGATCAAAAAACACAAAAACTTGTAAAACTTTGGGATTCGGCTGAAGAAACAGATATTTGGGATGATCCTGTATATGATAACAGGAAAAAAATAATTGAATGTGAATTATATTCTGGTGTCTATGGCTTTCAATATAAAAGCACTTATAAACTTAATGATTTAGAAGCCATACCAATCCTGTCCTAAATAAAATTTAACACTATCAAACTTAACCATT
>NZ_NOXV01000088.1 GCF_002251835.1 Flavobacterium cyanobacteriorum | reverse complement strand
TCGCACTAAAGAAATTTAATAAAATAAAAGTTTAAACCACTTCAATGATATAAAAAACGCCCCCTGCAATAGGAGGCGTTAATTCGGTTTTTTTAGCGCTTAATTCTTATCTATCGCACCAAGAACGCGCATCATAAATGCATTCAGCGCTTCTTTTTTATCCATGCCATCACGTATCATCTTATGTACTTCAAGGGCGCCATACATATTTGAAATAAGTTCTCCTACCACATCAAGTTCTTCATCTTTAAGTGAAGGCACTTCTGTAAGGGCTTCAAGTACTTCCAGCGCCTCAATAACATAGTCCTGGTCGTTCTCTTCGATGAACTGTGTCAGGTGCTTAATTACGGGTAACTTCATTGATAAGGTCTGTTAGCACTTCAACTTTATTGGTCTGGACCTGATTCAAGAGGGTTCCGTTCCTGAAAGCGGCGAATGTTGGTAAATTATCTACTTTGGCCAATTTGCGGCTCTCAGGGAAATTTTCAGCATCAGCAATTACAAAGGTTACATTCTCAACCTCCGAAGCCATTTTTTTAAATTTTGGCTTCATAATCCTGCAGTTACCGCACCATCCCGCAGAGTACTGCACTACTACCATGGGTTCCACGGCTACTATTTCTGCTAAATTATCCTTTTCTAATTCCTGTAACATAACGCTGTTTTTTATTTAATTAATTTGCGCTAAGGTAAGTGGCAACGCCTTTACGGTCCGCAGTCATGGCTTCTTTGCCTTCTTCCCAGTTGGCTGGGCACACTTCCCCTTTGGTTTGTACGTGTGTATAAGCGTCAATAAGCCTCAGGTACTCATTTACATTACGGCCAAGCGGCATGTCGTTTACACTTTCATGGAATATTTTGCCATCTTCATCAACGAGATAGGTAGCCCTGTAGGTCACGTTTGAACCTTCAATAATAACAGAGTCTGTTTCTTCACTATAGCTTGTAGATTCAATATCCAGGATACCCAGTATGTTCGAAAGGTTCCTGTTGGTATCAGCCAGCAAAGGGTAGGTAACACCTTCAATGCCGCCATTGTCTTTTGGTGTATTGAGCCATGCGAAGTGTACTTCATTAGTATCGCATGAAGCGCCAATAACCAGAGTATTCCTCTTTTCAAACTCCTTAAGCGCGGCCTGGAAAGCATGCAGCTCAGTCGGGCATACGAATGTAAAATCTTTTGGATACCAAAAAAGCAGTACTTTCTTCTTATTGTTCACAGCTTCTTCGTAAATGTTGATTTTCAGGTTATCTCCCATTTCTGAAATCGCGTCAACTGTAATATTTGGGAATTTTTTTCCTACTAATGACATAGTATTATATTTTTATGATTTATAAATTTTTGTGCAAAGGTAGGCCTTAAACCGCTATATGCGGAATTATTCATATAGATTTTTTTTATCTGCAAATAAGGTTAAGCTATTAATTGATAATCCCTGATTTAGAAATAAACAATTGATGCGAGGCTGTATCTGCCAAGTTTTTCTATATTTGTTGCAATAGCAAATTTTAAAATTTCGGATATAATAAAAATAACAAATGGCATTAAAAGATATATTCCGCCGGAAACCTATAGCAAAAACAATACAACAGGGGGGGGATGGCGAAGAATTTACTGTGCTGCACAGGGTACTTACGGTACGCGACCTTACTTTTTTCGGAATTGCGGCAATTATCGGGGGAGGGACTTTTAGTGCTATAGGTAACGCGTGCTTCAGCGGCGGGCCTGCCGTTATACTGCTTTACATCATTTGTGCCATCGCTTGCGGATTTACGGCTATGTGCTATGCCGAATTCGCTTCGCGGGTACCTGTTTCTGGAAGTGCTTACACGTACGCGTATGTGTCGTTTGGCGAACTTTTCGCATGGATTATCGGCTGGGCTCTTATCATGGAATATTCCATAGGCAACATCTATATAGCATTTTCATGGAGCGGCTATTTTACTAACCTGCTTGAGAGTGCCCATATCCACCTGCCCGACTGGCTTACTATAAACTACCGCGCCGCACACCAGGCCTTTGCCGAAGGTAAAGCAGGAGAGGGAATGCTGGCGTGGCAAAACGCGCCAATGATTGGGAGCCTCAGGATAATCTTTGACCTGCCCGCCGTAATGATAAACCTGCTGATTACCTACCTGGTTTACCGGGGTACTAAAGAATCTAAAAATTTCAGCAATGCTATGGTAGTGATAAAGCTGCTTATCATCATCCTTGTCATAGCTGTTGGTTTTTTTTATGTAGATATTGAAAACTGGGTTCCCTTCATGCCTAAAGGTTTTGGTGGCGTTATGGCCGGTGTATCAGCCGTATTTTTTGCCTACATAGGTTTTGATGCCGTGTCTACACTTGCCGAAGAGTCTAAAAATCCGCAGCGCGACCTCCCCAAAGGCATGATATATTCCCTGGTGATATGTACTGCCCTTTATATTATATTAGCACTTGTACTCACCGGGATGGTGTCTTACGAACTGCTTGGGGTAAGCGACCCGCTGGCGGAGATTTTTGCCCTTAAAGGGGTCAAATGGATGCTTTTCATTGTATCAGTGGCCGCTGTGGTAGCCATGACCAGTGTAATGCTTGTTTTTCAGCTGGGCCAGCCGCGTATCTGGATGACCATGAGCCGTGACGGACTGCTGCCACGCCGTTTTTCATCAATACACCCCAGGTTTAAAACTCCCGGATTTGCTACTATTGTCACAGGTGTCGTTGTTGGGCTGCCTATTTTTTTTACTGATGAAAATTTTGTGCTTGATTTTACCAGTATAGGCACCCTGTTTGCCTTTGTGCTTGTTTGCGGGGGCGTACTTGTGCTTTCGCCGCAGAGCGAAGAAGAACTCTCAGAACGCCAGGCAAGAGGAAAATTCAGGATACCTTATATAAATTCAAAATATATCTTTCCGGGAATAGTGGCAATATCTGCTATTGCTGTTTATACTTTATTTCCCGGATATTTCTCTGAGACCTTTACTATATCAGGCGGTAAAGTGACCAATAAGGTTTCCATGATTATTTTTTTCCTGTTTTGTATAATTATGGCTATAGTTGCTTTCCGGAAAAATCTGTCCCTTATTCCGTTGCTCGGCCTGGTATCGTGCTGTTACCTGCTCACCGGGATGGCACTATCTAACTGGATATGGTTTGGCGTGTGGCTCCTCCTGGGCTTG
The DNA here is from genome assembly GCF_002251835.1 of Flavobacterium cyanobacteriorum. GTDB lineage: Bacteria > Bacteroidota > Bacteroidia > Flavobacteriales > Flavobacteriaceae > Flavobacterium > Flavobacterium cyanobacteriorum. Next base: position 145 of record NZ_NOXV01000088.1, on the reverse strand, counting down.
GTCATATATTTCGGCTTCAGCCGCAGGAGCAGCAAGCTAAACACACAGGCCTAAATGCTTGTATAATGTGAATCATCATATTATTTAACAGGAGCTTATCCTGCTGTCCGCTATATCTCCCCGCCGCAAAAGCAGGCGGCGGGGA
>NZ_NOXV01000079.1 GCF_002251835.1 Flavobacterium cyanobacteriorum | reverse complement strand
TCGTCAACCCTTTTTTATTTAACAAATAAGTTTAAACCACTTCGTTGATTATATTGAGGATGATAGCGGTGATGAAATAGAAATTTATTGGAAGGTAAGATATAATAATAAAGAATATGATATTTTTAATTCAAATAAAAATTTAAACTTAGGTGATGATGAATATTACAGAGCAATAGTAGGTGAACCTAAAAAGAATAAAGAACCAAGATATGTATATACTTGTAATTGTGGTTGGGTAGATACATCACACGCTTTTGAAAAAACAAAGCGTAAAAGAATTGATATAGGAGCAGACAATTTATGGAAACAGATTAAAAATGAAAGTGGAGTAAAATCACAATGGAAAAATGGCTTTCAAGTTATTTATTCACAAGATATTGTAAAATTGGGTTTATCTATCGGTGTTACAAAAGAGTATTTTGTAAAATACGGACTATCTTTAAAAACTAAAGAACAAATAGCTTTAAGTATATTCCAAGAAGTATCATTAGAATTTGAACAATTACAAAGTCTTCATCCTACATCTGGTTCTTCTTTTGAACCCGCTGATTTAGTCTCAAACCTATTAGGTTTTTATAGTGTAATAAGACCAAAACTCACAAAAAAATATATTTTAGATAATCTATGTAAACAATTAGGTACAGATAAATCTGCTAAAATCTATAAGAAATACCCTGGTACTTTTACCATTTCCAAATACAAGAATAAAAAGTTTACACCACGATTTTTTGATAATGAGTACTGTAAAAACCCCGTATTTCCAAAAGAATTTCAAGAAATTAAACCCTACCCAAAAGATAATGATACTTTTAGAGATTGGATAGACTTATTTGATATTCATAAAGGTATTCCTCCAATCACAGGACCAAAATAATGAGTTATGCAAAAGAAATTTATATTTAGAATAGTTGTAATTTTACTCATTATCATAGGGTTCGTTTGGTGGTTTTTATACGAACTAACTTGGGAAGGAGGTAGAGATATAGGTGTTCTTTCCCATCCTTGTAATACAGAATATTCAATAAAAATAACTCAATATTCAAAATTTGACTGGGCACAACCTCTATATTTTGAAATATTAAAAAAAGATAAATCTTTAAAAGATTGTTATAGTCAATTTGGAATAACTAATAATACAAGTGAAAATATTAATAATTTTGAAATTCATTGTTACGACAATATTCTTTATGTAACCTGGAAAGATGAAAATACACCTATTATTATGTTTGACACCAAAACACTTAAATCATATCCAAATAAATATATAAAAGATAGTTATGAGGATGATAAATTTAAAAATGAATTATTTGATAGAATAAAGAAAGGGAATCAAAAATTAGAAATAGATTAACCTATGGACACCACCACCCAAAACCGCATAGCAAAACTTCATCCCTCCGTAAGAGAAGAAGTAACAAAAATTATTCAAGAGTGTGATACAGCACTTACTGGCAGAGCCAAAGTAAGAATAACCCAAGGTTTGCGTACTTTCAAAGAGCAAGAAGAACTCTACGCATTGGGCAGAACCAAAGTAAATCCAGTAGGTAAAACACCAAAAAAGCCAATGGGCAATAAAGTAACCAACGCCAAAGCAGGGCAAAGCATACATAATTACGGCTTTGCAGTAGATATTTGTCTAATCATAGACGGCAAAACAGCCTCTTGGGACACCACAAAAGATTGGGACAACGACCAAGTAGCCGACTGGTACGAATGTGTAAAAATCTTCGCAAAACACGGCTGGGAATGGGGAGGCAACTGGAAAACTTTTAAAGACCTGCCTCATTTTGACAAACGTGGTTTTAATTCTTGGCGAAAATTATCCAAACTGAAACAGGATAAGGATGGATACGTAAATGTGGTTTGAAATTAAAAAATCGGAATGCTTTATGAGAGTTTCGATTTTTTAAATTACATTATAAAAATAAATAAAAATATTTTGTTACATAATTGTAATATTATATCTTTGCAACAAGATTTTAATATTACTTGTTATGGGATTAAATTTTGAAGAGTTAAAAAAAGAGAGACAGAGAATACACGAGGAGTTAAAACAAGACCGTTTTAGCGAGTTACCTGTCGAGATTATACATTTACTCAACAACGAGGTAATTAACCACGTATTACACCACACAAAGGTCTCCAAGAGCGAGGATATTCCTGCTCGTGTCCTCAATAATTGGATAGAGAAAAAAGTTATCATAATTGACGAGCAGGACAAAGGCAAGGTAAAACGGTTCAATAAAATTCATTGTGTTTGGCTCAATATCATAGCAGAGGCAAGAAAATTAGGGCTACACTTGGAAGATTTGGAAGTCGCCCACCAAAAAGTAACGACCAGCGAAATTCCTAATTTCAGTTACTTAAAATTAGGGATAATCAATACCATTCTCAACAAGCCTCACATTATAGAACTTTCACAAGGCGGAATATTTGAGATAATGTACCAAGAAGAGTATAGAACCTTTTTCAATAAAGGAAGTATGTACTATCCTCATTCTATACTGCCCTTAACTTCACTTGTGCAACAAGAGTTTCCGAAATCAAATTTTGAACTTCCTTTGGAGATTGAGAATATAACCTCCGATGAAGAAAAAATGCTACTGCTTTTTCTTTTGAAGAGTGGAGCATACGGCTATATGAAAGTGTATTTATCCGAAAATGACATCAGATTGATTGAAAATTCGGAAGCCGTTATTACAAACGAACAAGTAAAACAAGCCGTATCTACTTGGAAATTCCACAAAATTGAGATAATGCTTGAAGATGATACAATGGCTATAATCGAGGGTAATCTGTAAAATCTTGGGCTATGTTTACGGTAGAAGAATGTAAAAAGGTATTGCGTAGCAAAGGTGCGAAGTACACAGACGAGGAAGTAGAGAAGATACGAGAAGCCCTGCATAGCCACGTAAAAATGGTAAATGAGGCTTACACGTCTCAAAATTCACAAAATAATCCAACTCAAAAAAAGAAAAGAAAATGAAAAAGTATAGACACGCCGTTGGATATTTACGGATAAGTTCAGACAGTCAAAAAGACAATACCTCCATTGAAAACCAAAAGGACAGTATAAAATACTTCTGTATGCAAAGAGGAATTTACATAGAGAAATTCTTCGTAGAAACTTATACAGGTACGAAACTCAACCGACCTCAATTTGACAAGGCTATCAAATATCTGAAAGAAAATAAAGGAAATATAGATTTATTTCTGACCAATCCTGTCCTAAATAAAATTTAACACTATCAAACTTAACCATT
>NZ_NOXV01000150.1 GCF_002251835.1 Flavobacterium cyanobacteriorum | reverse complement strand
TCAAATAAAAAACCGTCTCAAAATTTAAGTATTGAGACGGCTTCTTTGATGTCAGCTTTTATAATATTAGTAAGTGCCGCCACGGTTGTAGCTACCTCCGCCGCGGTTATATCCTCCGCCACCGTTACGGTTGTAACCTCCCCGGTCACCGCCGCCACGGTTATTATTAAAACTTCTTCTTTCACCTTCCGGTTTAGGCTCTGATTTGTTAACAACAATAGTACGCCCCTGTACGTTAGCACCATTCAGTTCATCGATAGCCCTTTGAGCCTCTTCGTCGTTTGGCATTTCTACAAAGCCAAACCCTTTGCTCCTGCCGGTAAATTTGTCTGAAATGATTTTTACAGAATCAACCGACCCGTAAGCTTCAAAAGACTCTCTTAAATCTGCTTCCTCAATACTGAACGGAAGGCTTCCTACGAATATATTCATAATTAAATATTTAAAACATTACAAATGTAACTTAAATAAGTTACAAATGGCAGATTTATAAACATTTAATACAATTTTAATATTCAGTCATAAAAAAACCACCCTAAGGTGGTATAATTGTTATATATTCAAGGTATCACCTGTATGGGTACTTTGTAAAAATTACCTTCAAAAAAACTAACCCTTTGACCGGTTTCATTGGTCGCATTAAAATAAAATTCACCGGATATAAAGCCTCTTTGTAAATCTGTATCCCTTGGGCGGTTACTAATAATTATCAGGCCCTCATCTTCATCAGTACCTGTTTCATAAGTCCGTATGATACCGTCGGCTTCAAGCCTGAAGGTAGCTTTGTTAAGTTCGTCCAGGCCGAGATTGTAACTGCCTGGATTTACGGAAATGGTCCGTAATGTCAATGTTTCAAATCCATTAGTGGCATTAATGGTAAGCGAATTATTACTTGCTGACCTTGTAGCTGAAAAATTTGTTGCCCTCCATACTTCATTATCTTTAAAGGCCTGTACGGCAGGGGTATTAAATTTTACATCCTCCTCGCATGAGGCAAAAGCAACTAACAAGACTATGAGTGACAATATTTTTTTCATTTTGGCAAATTGGAAATAGGGTAAATCAAATTTTACAACGACAAAAATAGTTTTTTATAGAATATATCCTAATCAATTTATAATAAAATCACAATTTAATTTAGCATCTCTTATCCTATAAACGCAAAAATTCATAAAATATGTTATTTGAAACATTTGTTTATTAAAGTTTTATATATTTGCAGCCTTAAATAACAGAGGTCGGGTACCTCAAATTAATCAACAAGATTATGCCTGTAAAAATCAGATTACAAAGACACGGTAAAAAAGGAAAGCCTTTTTACTGGGTAGTAGCGGCAGACAGCCGTTCTAAAAGAGATGGTAGGTTCCTTGAAAAAATAGGGACATACAACCCAAACACCAACCCTGCCACTATTGAGCTGAACCTTGAAAGCGCTGTACAGTGGCTACACAACGGTGCACAGCCAACCGACACTGCAAGGGCAATCCTTTCTTATAAAGGAGCTTTGCTTAAGCACCACCTTGACGGAGGCGTGCGCAAAGGGGCGCTTACACAGGAGCAGGCTGATGCCAAGCTTGCTGCGTGGCTTGAAGAAAAAGCCGGAAAAGTAGATGCCAAGAAACAAGGTCTTTCTACTGCTAAAGCTGATGCCAGAGCCAAAGCGCTTGAAGCAGAAAGAAAAGTAAACGAGGAGCGTATAGCTGCTGCAAAGCAGGCTGAGGCCGAAGCTGCCGCTGCTCCATCAGAAGAAGAAACAGCTGCTGAAACAGAAGAGACAGCTGAAGCATCGACTGAAGAAAACACAGAAGAAACCCAGGCTTAATATTTTTAAGGCGGATGCGTAAAGAAGATTGTTTCTTTCTTGGCAAAATCGCCAAAAAATTCAGCTTTAAGGGCGAAGTCCTTATCTGGTTAGATACTGACGAACCCGGGTTATACAAAAACTTGGAATCAGTGTTTGTTGAAGTAAACAAACATCTGGTTCCATTTTTTATTACCAGCTCTTCCCTGCACAAAAATGATTTCCTGAGGGTGCGTTTTGAGGATGTGGATACTGAAGAAGATGCGGATGCCCTTGTAGGGAAAGAACTTTACCTGCCGCTGAGCGCACTGCCAAAACTGGAAGGGAACAGATTCTATTTTCATGAAGTAATAGGCTTTACTGCCGAAGACCAGAGGCTGGGCGATATTGGCACCATACAATCTATCAATGACAGTACGGCACAACCTCTTTTTGAAATAAAAAAAGGCGACACAGAAATCCTGGTCCCCATGATTGATGATTTTATCGTAAAGGTTGACAGGGAAAATAAAAAGATAATCCTTAATACACCGGAAGGATTAGTAGATTTATATTTGGGTTAATTCTTTCCAAGTTTTAAATTTCAGGTTTGTTTTATCGATATCCGGATGTGTGATAGCTTAAAAATCCACAATCTAAAATCTGATCATCTGATGTTCCGATTCAGGCAATTTACCATACGGCAGGACCGATGTGCCATGAAGGTAGGCACTGATGGTGTATTGCTGGGCGCATGGGCGCCTGTGGGCCATAATCCTATTTCTGTGCTTGATGTCGGGGCCGGCACAGGGCTAATAGCACTTATGCTGGCACAGCGCAGTAATGCCGAACAAATAGATGCCCTTGAGATTGACGAAGATGCTTACGAGCAATGTGTGGAAAATTTTGAGGAAAGCCCCTGGGGCGACAGGCTGTTCTGCTATCATGCAGGGCTGGACGAGTTTATGGAAGAGCCCGAAGACGACTATGACCTGATTGTTTCAAATCCTCCTTTTTATACTGAAAGTTATACAAGTGGCAATGAACAGCGCGACAGGGCACGTTTTGCAGCATCACTGCCTTTTGAGGACCTGGTTGAAGCAGCCTCAGTACTGCTTAGTGATGAAGGCGTGTTTGCGGTAATAATTCCTTATAAAGAAGAAGAGAAATTTATAGCGCTTGCTGGGGAAGAAGGCCTGTACCCATTTTATATTACACGGGTTAAAGGCACACCTGCCGCCGAAATTAAACGCAGCCTAGTAGCCTTTACACGTACCAAACAGGAAATAAAAGCTGATGAACTGGTTATTGAAACTGCCAGGCACCAGTACACCCCGGAATTTACTGCGCTGACACAGTATTTTTATTTGAAGATGTAAATAAAGCATAATAATTTCTAATGTTTGATTGTTAAATTTCATACATTTAACAAAAATATTGAAGTGGTTTAAACTTATTTGTTAAATAAAAAAGGGTTGACG
>NZ_NOXV01000085.1 GCF_002251835.1 Flavobacterium cyanobacteriorum | reverse complement strand
TATTGATTTTTAATCAATTATATTTTTTGTCGTGTACTAAAATATTTTTCAAAAAAATATCCTGAAATTTTTTCCAGAACTGTTACGTTGGCTAAACAAATTTTGTCTGACTCATCCGTGCGGAATTCTATTGTAGAACTTTCAACTTCATAAATCCATTTTTTTAAACCTGTTTTCTTGCCATTATCTGAATTAGAAACATCAAAAGGATAAGCGTCCGAGTTCTTGAATGAAAGAGTTTGCAAATTAAATGTTTCCCGTTCGCAAATAAAAAAACCCGAATACATGTCATCAGAGGTAAAACTGACCGTTATAAACTTTTCATCATAAGTAATTTTAAAATTGTAACCGGCAGTGTTGTTAAAAAAATCAAATCCCAAGATATTGAGATTTTTATTGTATAAAACTTGGGATATCCAATATTCTGGCGAATCTCTGTAGTCATCATATCCTTGGAAAAATAATGAACTTCGAAAAAGTTTATTCGCATCATCCTTAATAATTGTTTTTGTAAAATTATTGTCAAGAGATTTAATGACAAACATTACCACCATATTGTTATTGATTACTGTATCGTTATCATTAACAACTGCTGTTTGGTTCACACGGTAAAGTTTTTCATGGGTATTGAAATTGTTTCTTAATCTTTTTTTGACATTTCTTATAATCTTCTTAGCCGCATTATGTTGCGATTTCGTGATAGTAACTTCTTCTAACTGAATTATATTATTCTGAGCGAAAAGACTTGGGCAGATTAAAGCAATTATAAGTAATGCAAAATTTTTCATCATATTATTTGTAAATAGGGTCGGCTTTTTTGTAAAGACCGACCATAAGTAAGAAATTGGAAAATGGATATTAACTATTTGATGGTACCGTACCATTACCGCCCCAATCCCAATTACCGTCAGAATTTTGACAGGCATCATTATTGTGTTCTACTAATTGTATACGAAAATTCTGATACGCCACTACCTACAGCCTCTAGGTCTACCGCCATCATCGCCCCCATCTCATTCTTCTGCTCATTTCTTGAAAGTACTTGCACCCCTTCCAAATCTAAAATTGTGTTTTTCATTGTTTAAAAATGAAAGTTTGTTTTTCTCAAGCATTTAAAGTCAGTTGAGTTTCTGACTATCGTTGCAACAATATTTTAATCAAAAAGTAAAGGGGAGTTATTTCATTAATCCACATGACTATTTTTCTAGAATTATTTTTATATCATAATTAAATTGACTTTTCATTAAGAAAGGTTCTATTTCCCAATAAGCATTTTCTTTCCTGTAAAGTTGCAATTTCATTGGTATGAAATCATTGTAATTTGTTGTCTTTATTACTCTAATAGAAGGATAATTTTCGTAGTTTATTTCATTTAAATCTTTCGGTAAATTTGTAGCAAATTCTATAAACATTCCAAACTTTGGAATTTCAAAATCATATTTTATTAAATCAACTATAGCAATATCTTTTTTATAGTTAACTATAACTTCTATATCTTCATCAACTATTTTTTTAGTAGTGGTTTGGTGCAAACTGTCTAATTCATATAATGCAATTTGAAAAGATTTATGAATTGAATTCTTAAAAGTAATAAGCTTTCCTTTATTTAAATCATAAATCGAAGATTCTGATAATCTAAAAATAATGGATTCCAGTTTTCTTCCTTTTGTTGAGTCATTTGGAATATAAATTATACCTTTTCTAATATTTTTACTTGCAATAGTTTCTGTATTTTTAAAAAAAGAAACTTTTCGGCTTTTTTTTGGTTCTGCAATAGTATTTTTATCTATATCGAACGGAAATGCACTTTTACACGAAATAAATAGACCAAAAATAAATAGTGCCAAATAATGTATGTTTTTATTAATCATAGTAATATAATGTATATTTAATGGGAACACTAAATCTACCCAATTCTTCACTTTTTTCTCTAATATAGGAAGCCCTTTCTTTTGATGTTAAGCTAGAAGGCACAGCGATTAAAGGTGTCACATTACCATAAGCATTGTCCTCCTTATTAAAATAACTTCTCGAAAAAGAGTTTTGTTCTTCATTTTCTTTTTGCAGTGGTATTTGTATTGGTAAATATTTAAAAAAAATGATTTCTTTGCCAAGATTATAACTTTTATAGGTTGGCTTTTCTACTATTAAATTACCTTTTAAATCTGTTTCTCCAAGTAAGGTGAGTATGCAAAAAAGACCTTCTTTTGGTACTGAAATTCTTGTTTTCATTTTATGATAAACAAAACCTTCTTTATAAGTTTTTTTATTTAAGAGTATGTATTCTAAGTAATTAAATAAAGAGTCGGAAGGTTTATTATTTGAATTAATAGAAAAATTTATTCTAACTAAAGCATTTGGAACTTCCTTCATGTTGTTTATACTCATCCAAAGTTTATCTACATTAATGGGCAATGAAATTTGATCTAAATAATAATTTTTTAAAGTATCAATTGGTTTTATTAATACTGCTAACTGATACCCATAAGTACCAAAACCTGAAAAATTTTTAGTGTTTTTATTAGAAGTGTTAATATCGATGAACTGCTTCTTTAATTTTTTATTTTCAATAACAATTTCATTAAGATTGATTACTTTAGGGGTTAGATAGATTATGTTATCCGATTTATATAATTGCACAATTTTTTCTTCGTAGGATAAATGCGAGATAATGATTTTTGGTGTTCTACTTGGGTCTGCATAAAACTCTCCATTGGAACCAGTGTATACCCCTACATTGTTTAGAAAATTAATCCCAACAAATTCGATTACTTCGTTTGTTAGCGAATCTTTGACGATGTATTTTTGGTTTTGTGAATATCCATTCAAAAAACAAATTACTACTAAAAAGATTATTTTCAATTTCATATTTGGAATAATTCCCCAACTAAAATTCGTTTTAATTGGGGATATTTAGGTTAATTATCTAACACATCATTCCTGCTGGACATGGAAAAACTTGACCTGGAGCTAATTCTTGGGGTTTTCCCCAATTCACCCCTAAAAATGTTCTCTGATATCTTGCCGTACATTCAAATGCTGTAGGGGAGTCACCGGCACCTTGTGTATTGGAATACAAATTGCCTGTACACTGATAATCTCTCAAATAGCCTTTGCCATTAACATTCTTCATCTCAGATCTTGAAAGTACTTGCACCCCTTCCAAATTTAAAATTGAAGTGGTTTAAACTTTTATTTTATTAAATTTCTTTAG
>NZ_NOXV01000108.1 GCF_002251835.1 Flavobacterium cyanobacteriorum | reverse complement strand
TTAGCACAAAAGTTCAATCGAAGAACTACACTTGAACCTACCACAAATCTGTCATACGAAGCACTGCACCCGCCATTACGCCAAACCGCTGTTACCAGCTGGCGTTCTGTCTGTCGTGTCGTGAATGTCATGTCTGATAGGGATTTCGCTGTCATTGTCAGGTTAGCGTCTTGGTCTTTATTTGTCGGCTGTGCTGTTGCGGCTTTAAAATTTTTTGAAGGGAAGGAAATTTTAAAAAATAATTTTTCTTGTGAAGGAGAGGTGGAAGCTCTTTTGCAAACTTTGGTCTGTGCGTTGGACTTGTAGTGGTTTGCAAATGTGCATACACCTGTGCGTGGATTCATTCTTTAAATGTAGCTTTCTAAAAACTTTATACTGTCTTTCTTATCCTTAAAACTCGCTTCAATTCTGTCACCCGTGTTGTATTTGATAATGATTTCATACTTGCTTAAAGGAAGTTTTGGTTTGTCTTCAGAATATTTTTTCAGAAAGTCAATTGCTTCGGTTACGCTGTTTGAAATGTTCTCTTGACCATGAAGTGGTAAAATGATAATTCGTTCTATGTAGCGTGAAACAGAATCGGAAAGCGAACTCAAAAATTCGTCAACGCCCTTTTTATTCAACTTCAATAATTCTTTGGCAACATCTTCTTTATTAGGTAATTTGTTCCAGCTCTCAATTTTCTTTCTAAAATCCGCTTCCGCTGTTTTCTCGTCAGATGCTGCATTGATTCCAAACTTTGCAAATGCTTTTACTACCGATTCGTAAGGAAAGTATAGCACACCAAATCCAAGTGATTTCAGTTGTGTCAAAGCTCCTTGGGTAAATTCTCCAGCTAATACAACTCCAACAAATGGTGATGAACTTTTGTACTTGGTTGCCAAAGGCAAAACAGCACTTTGAATTTCTTGTGCTTTGTTTCGTGAATGTTTGGTGTATCGTCTCCAAGCTGATTCAATAAATGCAACAGGAATACCAATTTTGTTTTCTGTTCCGCCACGTTCAAGCACAAAGTCTAAATCGTGTTTGTTGTTGTTGGCATCAGTCCAAGAAACTTTCTTTCCTGAACGTGCCTTTCGTTCACCTTTCTTGTCAAGGTAAAGTTTATGTTTTCTTGCAAACTTTTGTAAATGTGGCTCCAAAGCCAATTCCAAAAGGTCGCCAATCATCTGTCCGAATTTATGTGCTGGTGATTCTGCCATTTCTTAACTATTTATCCAAAGTCTGCCTTCGTGTAAAGGAACTGAGTGTTTTCTATTTTTCCATTTAATATTTCTATCTCTCAATTTTTCAAAAGAGTAATCGCTAAAACCTGCGGATATAGCTAATTCACCAAGCCATTTGTCAACTGGAACATAAATTCCATATGGTGCAGAATCGCCAATTACAAAACACATTTTAGAATTTTCATTTGTAACTCGTCTTAATGAATGAAACACATCTGCAAGGTCATTGAAATAAGCAGCAATCATCAAATGATAATTTTTTTTACCGCCATGTTTTAAGCGTTCTTCTTTAAGTGTACCAAATACTTCTAAAAGTTCTGATTTGATTACGTTTAATCTCGGATTTTCTAAAATGCTGTCAATGCTGTCGCCAAGTCTTGAAACGTGTTGTGTGCAAGCTCTAACCAAATGTTTTCTCACATTATCCTGTAAGTCTGCCCAACCGCTAATGTCCCCCCAAAAAGTCATTTCAAGTCTTGTGGCATCTGCGTAGTCATAATTGTTGGCGTATGGTGGCGAAGTGATTACAAGGTCGCCCCAACCGTCAGGAATGGATTCAATGTTTCGTGCATCTTCATTTAAAATAATTGAATCAACTACATTTTTGAAACGGCTTTGAGTCCGTTTCATGTCCAAATACATGTCATTGACTTTTGATTCAAACGCCACAAAAGGGTCAATAACTCTTGATTTGGTTTTATTTGGTTGAATGTATTGCCACTGTGCGGTTCCAACGGGGGAGGTAGTTCTAAGAATTGCAGTAATGATAAACCAGTTGAAGTTTTTTATTTCTTCTTCTTGATTTGTATCGAGCCAAGTTTGTTTAAGTGCTTCTAGTTTTTGAATTGTTTCCAACGGATAGCAACTCATAATCAATTTCGGAAATTCTGTTTGCTTTATCTTTTTGCCTTTAGCAATTTTCAATAATGCAAGTGCTTCTTCTTTGAATTTCTCGGCAGGAAAATTCCAATTCAATTTTGCTTTTGCAATTCGGTAAATGTATGGATGTGCTTCAACTCCATAAGATTCAACACCTGCAAATTCACTCTCGATTAAAACTGTTCCTGAACCTGCAAATGGGTCAATAATTCTTGTTCGTCCATTTTTCATTTCTTCTCGGATAAGTTCACTTACCCAAGCTGCTGAAAACCCTGCCGTGTATCTATACCATTTGTGAATTGGCATTTTCATGTTGTCGGCAAAAGTGGCGGTGTAATCCTGCTCAACTTTTACTTCGTCAGGGAATAAGTCCAAGGTTTGTGTCTGATATGCCATATTCGTTTTATTTAGCTTTTTTGAGGTATTTGATTTCTTCTTCTGCCGCAATCAAAATGTCTTTTACGTATTTCTCTTCTGCCAGTTGGTAAGCAACTTGTTTGCTCATAAATCTTATAACCAAATCTTTCTCGTCCACCTTGAAAGTTTTGGCAATTAGTGGCAACATTTGTCGGCCTACTGGTCGTTCTCCACGTTCCAATTTACTTAGCGTGCTTTGGTCAATATCGAGTATTGCAGCAAGTTTACGTAAAGGCATTTCTGCCTGTTCTCTTAACTGCCTGATGTAGTCGCCTAAATTTTCTGTTTGCATCTTGAAATATTTTTCTTGACAATGGTGTCAAATATATGAAGATGTTTTTTATTGGTTTCCAAAAAAGTCAAATTGTTTTCAACATCTTATAGCGGGTAGGCAAAATTGGCTCTTTTGGGGTTTGCTGTGGGTCGGGTTGTGCGGTTGGGCAAACCTCAAATGTGCCAATGTGCGGCTGGCTAAAAATTATTTTTTAAAATGTGCGGTGGGAAAAATTTTAAAACTATTTGGTTCGGCTCGAGTGTCGGCAAAGTTTGGTCGGTTTGTGTCCAGTTACAGCGAAGTTGTCTGCCGTGTTTTGGTCGTTTTTTAGTGGTCGTGTCGGTCGTCCTACGCTTGCTGGTAACGTTTTGCGGCTTGGCGTAGTGGCGGATTTTTAGCACAAAAATT
>NZ_NOXV01000109.1 GCF_002251835.1 Flavobacterium cyanobacteriorum | reverse complement strand
CGCACTAAAGAAATTTAATAAAATAAAAGTTTAAACCACTTCAATGTTGAAAAATTTTATTTTGTGTTTCCTTATTGTGTTTTGTTCCTCTTCCTATGCACAAAAGACAGAAGTTTTGAACAAATTTTCTGAGATAAGCATTAGTGGTAAAATCAAAGTTGAAATACTTGAATTTGAGCAGGACAGGATACTAATTACCAAGGGTGAAAAGTATTTAAAGTATAATGTCTTAAAAGAAAGGCTTACAATTACTTCCAGTGCCGCCGTAGCCGACTCGGTAACTATAACAGTTTATTTTAAGGACATTAATAAGATATCTGCCGCAAATAAACCTGTGATTTCTATAAAAATGGATACACAGAGGGAAAATTTTACCCTTGATGTTAAAGAATCTTCCTCTGTAACCGGATTTATAAAATCTACCAATTTTAAACTGTTGTCCCAGTCAGGCAGTAGTGTATCGCTGGAAGGTTCATGTGACAACGCGGACATCAAGGCAGGCGGTAAATCCAGTGTTGAAGCCCAGAAAATTATTTTCAAAAAATGTGATATTGAGCTGACCGATTCCGGAGCCAGAGTTTTTGTGACGGACAAATTAAATGCCGAATTGACCAAAAGCAGGCTTGAGGTATCCGGTAATCCGGCAAAATTTAATAAAAAAGTTTCACCAGACTCAGTTGTGACAAATCCATTGTAGGCGTATGAAGTGGAGAGCTATATCCCTTACAGGTACAGTATCATTTGCGGCGCTATACTTTTTTTATCCGGAAATCTGTGATAAAATCAGTTTGGTTTTGATTATTCTCCTGGGTTTTGCCCATGGCATTAATGATATTTTTATCATAAATAAAGCCTTAGCCAAAAACAATAAACTGAATATTCCATACAGGATCATGTACCCTGCCGTTATAGCTGTACTTTTTTTACTGTTTGTATATGCGCCGTTTGTAACCTTATGTTTCTTTATTGGGGCGAGCGCGTACCATTTTGGCGAACAGCAGTTTTCCGGTATAGCCTATCATGGCAATACTGTTGTCAAAACAGGGTTTTTATTCTTTTACGGCCTGTTCATCCTGTCGCTCCTGTTTTACTTTCACAAGGGCGGGTTCTTACAGTCTGTAGAAAATCTTACTGATGCCAGACTTCATGAAGGGCTGCCTCTTGTTATGTTGTTCCTGAGTTTCCTGGGGCTTTTTGCTTTTGCGGTGTTCTATGCCCTGAAATCTGATATCAACCTGAAATCTGAAATTTTTCTTTTAGTCATTTTTATGGTGGTATTTAAACAATTAAGCCTTATTTCTGCTTTTACCATCTATTTTATTTTGTGGCACAGTATACCGTCAATCATCACACAGGTCACATTCCTGTATGGCAGCCTGAGCCTCAAAAGTTTTAAAAGTTATTTCCACAAAGGTATGATATACTATGTGGCCTGCCTGTTAGTACTTATTCTCTACCAGGTTTTCAATGTAATGGATTTCCAGGTTTCGTTTGTTTATTTTCTGGCGTCAATTACCATTCCTCACGCGTTAACAATGTTATATATGTTAAATAATTCCAAATCAAAAACCCTTAAATCAATTAATCAATGAAAAAAACTCTATTTCTTTTATTAATCGGCGTACATGCTGCGTTTGCTGCGCCGTCAAAAGTGTCAGGTACAAGTACAGGTAATGTGGTACATGTAGAAAGCCTTAGTGATTTGCCTTCTCCTTACCAGGGGGTTATCAAGCTGGCTTCAAATAAACTTTATAAAGTTCACGGGCTGGTAAACATTGGCAATAATGCCATTAACCTTAACGGGGCCGGCCTGAGTGGCGATGATCCCGGAAAAGACGGTTTCCTTGGCACTGTCAACGGCGCTATTTTAAGGAGCAGGGATGTTGATGTATACTTAGATAATCTGATGGTGGTTTGTGGTACTTCAGAAACTAAAGGCTATGATTTCGTGGATATGACGGGTACTAAATACCTGAACTTATTTGCCGGCTGCTCTGTAGTTGATGCCCCAAACATCCAGGGAGCAGGTGTAGGTACCATTACAGGATTCAATGTAACGTGTATTGTGGAAAACTACTGGAAGTGCCGGGACGGCCTTAAAGTTACCGGGCAGATGGAAAAATTCACCTCTACTTTAAACTATGTTACCGGTATAACAAACGGTGGTGTGGGTATTGAATTTTTGGCAAATTCAGTTATTAAGGATATAGTAATCCAGACTACCTACTTTGTATATTCAGGGGAAACTGGTATAAAAATTAATAAAGGGGCTATCATTGACCACGGAAGGCTGTCTTTAAACCTGTTCCGGGGCGTTACTAATAAACTTGATGGTTTTGATTCATTTACACCGGGTTGGGAGATGTACCAGAATGGTGAAGGGATACAGGATTCTAAAGGTAACGGTTTTATTTACTTGGTTGATAAAGCAGTGCCTGTAAGCTTCAAAGGTATCACATTGTATTCAAAAATTCCTGGCCAGACTAAAACACTCAGGAACGCAAAATTCTTAACAGACGCCAGCAACAGGTTCGTATTTACAGGTAAAAGGCTTGCAGCGTTCAATGTGAATGCAATTGTAAGCGCCATTTCACAGGAAGAAAATGCTTCATTTACACTGGGCATCCTTAAAAATGGCAAAGAAGTTATTGAGCCGGGCGCTACTGTTTCAGGTGTTGGTAAAGGTTCAGGTATCCAGATAAACCTTATTACACAGGTAGAATTAGACAAAGGCGATTTCATAGAACTTTGCATTAAGAATAATTCATCAAATACACCGGTGATAATATCGGATATGCAGTTTAAGATTAGCGAATAATCTTCAATTTTAATTACATAATTGTTTCATACATATAGTAATTTATGCTAATCAGGCTAAAAAGATGGAGAAGGCATGTATATAATACAACAATGCGTGCATCCTGAACTTTGGGCATGGGTTATTATTGGCAGATGTAAGAAATTTGCCGCTCAAAAAACAGTTTGCAGCCATCAATGTACAGCAAATGGCATTTTAGCATAAAATCACGGGTTGCGGGTTTTATTCAAGTTTTTTACAAACCGAAATTTAACCCGCAACTTATTGTAACATTAAAATTGCACCGAAATCAATTAGGGGTAAATTGATGGTTTTACATGCAGTTTGGTGTTTCTGAAGAAGCCGTCTCACAACTTGAGACGGTTTTTTTACGTTTTTCTTG
>NZ_NOXV01000087.1 GCF_002251835.1 Flavobacterium cyanobacteriorum | reverse complement strand
CTTTTTTTCTACTTTTAAACTGTACTATTTTTGGGGGAGCTTACACAAATATAATAACCGCTATAAGAATTATATTAACTGCATTTAGATTTATTCAATCCACTAAAAGAAATATAATAACCGCCAAAAGAATTATAGCTACCGCAATTAGAAATCTATTAACCTCTATAAAATAGAAATTTAGCAGAAAAAAAAGTAAGTGCAGCCACCAACACAGGTTTTACGCTATTGCGGGTTATGGGCTTAATTTAAAGTTTATTTTGTATCTTTGAAGTCAGTGCAAAACCGAAAGTTTCGGCTTCCTTAATCCGCAACAGTCGTAAAGCCTGGGAACGTTACAGGCAAGCGTGGAAAAAACCCAAAAAATTTACAAAAAACACTTTTGACGGTAATTTAAATAAAAAAACAGTTTAAGTTTTTAAAAAATTAGACATCTGATGCGGTATAACATCCCCAAACACCTTAGAGGTCTCACAATTGAGGAATTAAAAACCTCTCGAAAAAAATTTGGTTTCAATCAAATAGAAGCTATTAAAAAAAATGAGTGGTTTAGGATGTTGCTCGATATTTTGAAAGAACCTATGCTGCTTTTGCTTATTGCGGTAACAGTTATTTATATAATAGTTGGCAATTATTCCGAAGCTGTTTTTATGTTGGGCGCTATTATTGTCGTTTCTGGCATTTCATTCTATCAAGACAATCGCAGTAAAAAAGCACTGGAAGCGTTGAAAAAATTGAACGAACCGTTAAGTACTGTTATCAGAGATTCAATCGTGATGCAAATTCCCACAAACGAAATTGCCGTTGGCGATTTGTGCATTGTCGAAGAAGGAAAAATGATTAGTGCTGATGGCGAAATTGTGCATAGCAATGATTTTTCAGTTAATGAAGCCTCACTAACAGGTGAAAGTTTTTCAGTATTTAAAAGTCAAGAAACCGAAGATAGAAAAATATATAGCGGAACGCTGGTAGTATCTGGTTTGGCCATCTTTACTGTAGAGAAAATTGGTGCAGAAACCAAGCTAGGGAAAATCAGTCAATCCATTCAAGATATCAAAGAAGTTCCTTCGCCACTGCAAATCCAAATTACCAAATTTGTAAAAGGAATGGCGGTTATTGGTGTCATCGTGTTTCTGATGGTTTGGGGATTTAGCTACTGGAAATCAGGAGATATCATACAAAGTTTACTCGCTGGATTAACCTTGGCCATGTCTGTGCTTCCAGAAGAAATCCCTGTAGCCTTTACAACTTTTATGGCTTTGGGCGCCTGGAAGTTAATGAGTGAAGGTGTCATCATTAAACGTAGTAGCGTGGTCGAAACATTGGGAAGCACCACGGTAATCTGTACGGACAAAACGGGAACTATTACTGAAAATGCTATGCGACTGAAACTTATATTTGATTACAAATCAAACAAGGTTTTTGAGGATACTCAATTCAGTACTCCTGAGCTTTCAGAGCTTATTCGTTTCGCTATGTGGAGTAGTGAACCCATTCCGTTTGATCCCATGGAAAAAACACTGCATCAAATTTATGAGCAAACACAACCCAATGATCAGCGGAAGGATTTTCAAATGATACACGAATATCCATTAGAGGGTACTCCCCCAATGATGACGCATCTTTTTGAAAATAGTTTAGGAGAAAGAGTTATTGCCACAAAAGGTGCACCTGAAGCCATTCTTGCCGTTTCTAATCTTTCTGAGAGCGAGAAAGACGAGTTACGACAACATATCATTAATTTTGGAACACAAGGCTACCGAGTACTGGGCGTTGCTAAATCTAATTTTGAAGGAAATCACTTTCCTGAAAAACAACAAGATTTTTCTTTTGACTTTTTAGGATTTACCGTTTTCTACGATCCTCCGAAAGCGAACATTCAAGAAGTATTTAAAAAGATATATGCTGCAGGCATCAAGGTAAAAGTAATTACGGGAGACAATGCAGATACGACAAGGGCTATTGCGCATCAAGCAGGCATTATAAACGAAACACCAGCGGTAAACGGAACGGAAATCGTTCATCACACAGAAACAGAATTGATGGAACTATCTAAAAACACCACACTGTTTACCAGAATGTTTCCTGAGGCAAAATTGGCAATGGTAAACGCTCTTAAAAAGAACGAGGAAGTTGTTGCAATGTTGGGAGATGGCGTAAATGATGCGCCTGCGCTGAAAGCTGCTCATATTGGTGTAGCGATGGGAAACAAAGGAACAGAAATTGCAAAAGCAGCGGCAGCATTGGTGATCGCAAATGATGATTTAGATAAATTAATTACTGGAATAGCGGCAGGAAGAAGAATTTATGCCAATCTCAAAAAAGCCATTCAGTATATTATATCCATTCATATTCCGATTATTCTAACGGTTTCATTACCCTTGTTTTTGGGTTGGATATATCCGCATATTTTCACACCGGTACATGTTATTTTCTTGGAGCTAATCATGGGGCCAACCTGTTCTATTGTCTATGAAAATGAGCCGATGGAAAAAAATACAATGCTAGAGAAACCACGTAAAATGACCGAGACATTCTTGAGCTGGAAAGAATTAAGCATTAGTATTATTCAGGGATTGGCCATTACCGCAGGCGTTCTAACCGCATATCAGTATGCTGTACAAAACGGTAGTAATGAAGCAACTACACGTTCAATAGTTTTCACAACTTTAGTATTTGCAAATGTGTTTTTGAGTATGGTTAATCGCTCATTCATTTACAGTGTATTTGATAGTTTTAAAAATAAAAATACATTGTTCCCATTAATACTTGGAGCATCTTTGGTTTTACTTATTGCAATACTCTATATTCCGCCATTCGCTTCTTTCTTTCAATTGAGTAGTATAAATTTCCAGCAATTCTTAATCTCAATTTTAATTGCTGCCGTGTCGGTGTTGTGGGTCGAAGTGTATAAATGGGTTAAAAGGTTGAAAATAAATAGCTAAAATTACACAGTTAACGAAAACGCCAGCCTGTAACATGGTATTACCAAAAACGGGGCTGAACGGCTTCGGTTGAACATTTGTGCAAGGTTCAACATTCGCTCTTCGATTGAACTTTAGTGTTAAAAATCCCCGCCTTCGGTAATACCCAAACCGTTAGTGGCAACCAATCCGCACGAAACCGTAAAATAAGAAAAATGAAAAATATTTGCTTGATTTTAGTTGTCTTTTTTT
>NZ_NOXV01000107.1 GCF_002251835.1 Flavobacterium cyanobacteriorum | reverse complement strand
ACTAAAGTTCATTTAAAAGCACAAAGCTCCAGGTTTGCACGCGATGCACTGAACTTGCCGAAGTGTCACCCCGCCAGAGGCACAACGGGTGATGCCGGCCGGGCTTCTTTTCTTTCTAAGTGTTAATGTCTGCATATTACTCGCCCCACAAATGATAAACTTTCAATTCTGTCCCATCTGCATTTAAAATAGCATAACCATTTTCAAAAGTCTCCCGGGTATTTCCCGGTTCAACTTTCAGCCAGGTCGTTTGAAAAATAAATAGTCGGTTGTCGGTTGTTTCCAGTTTTGGTAAAATGCTTCCGTTTAATATATCAAGGGAATAGTCGTCATTTTTTAGTTTAGAAAAACTGTTTTTGGTTAATGTGTCTACAGAAAATGTAATGGTGTCCAAAAGTTTCCAGTCATTTTTATCCGCAAATTCAATTATTTCTTTTTCGGTAAATGTATTAGCTGATTTATTTTTCCAATTTATTTCTCTGTGTCCGCCCCAAGGTCCTTGGTCACTGCTTTTTGTCAAGATTAAGTCTTTACGAAAGCCTGTCCAGAAACCGGCAGGTGTTGTCTTGGTGCAAGAAGTCACTAAAATTGTCAGGCAGGAAATGGCCAGTATATGTCTAATTGTTAGTTTCAAAATTGTCTGTCTGTTTGGTTCGTGCCGTTTTTTAAGATGCCCGTAACGTTTTGCGTGTTGCCGCAGTTGGCGGTTGAGGCAAACATAATTATTTTTCTTACTAAGATAAACGTTTTTCGTGTAAACAAAACGCCACCTTTGCACTTACCAGTCATTGCGGAATATACAAGGAAAAAAGAACTTACCCAAAATGCGCTGCCAAGTTTATGTACAAGGCTTGAATCCGGAGGGAAACACTTCTTTAAAAGCCCCTTTTTTGATAGCAAAACGAATGTTTTTTCGCCATCTTTTTTTTGAACAACACCAACTACTCCGAATATAAACCCCCGTTTAAAAATTTATCTTTTGGAAGGGGTTGTGCAATGGTTATGTGTGTTGGCCGTAGTTTTGATTTGAAAATTATTGTTTTTAAAAGCATATTTAGTTTAGAATAACAAAAATACCCGCCATTTTAAGGGGTACAATTTGAAATCTATTTGACAAAAATTTAATAGCCTACTTTTTTTCCAGAAGTTCAACCAATTCGTAACCGTCGACAGTGTCGACGGTACGAATTAGGTAATTTTGAATTTTAACATAGTTTGCGGTTCCGAATTGTGTTCTGTCAATGCTGTCAGTCGCACTTTCATGAATCCATTTTACAGTTTTAAATTTGAGTTTCAAATTATCGTCATTAACTTCCCATATTCCGGAGCTCTTAATTGCACAAGTCTTATAATGAAATGTACTGTCGCTTAATATCAGTTGCGTATTGACTACAAAATACACTTTTTTATCGTTATTAAGCAATTCGTGATATTTATTTATAGAGTTTAATGCTTCATATTTTTGCAATGAAGTTTCAGACTTGCTATCACAACCGCTAAGCGCTAAAAATATTATCAATACGAAATGTAAATACATGTGCCTAATTTAGATAATTATTTATTTGTGAACTATTAAGGCCTTTTAAATTATCTACTTCAAATATTAATAAATCTAAAAAATCTTTGAAATCATTGTTAGATGTTTTGCTTTTAATTTTTTGGAAAAGGTCTTTGAGATCAGCGGCTAAGTTATTATCAATTATTTTATTGGTGCTATTATTCAAATAATCATCGATTGGCTGACCTAATTTAAAAGATATATTATACATATCAACCAGCAAATCCATATCTAGCACCTTTGCTAAATGTAAATTTGTGTAGTAATACATGTAAACATAAGTTTTCCCTTTCGTGGTGGAATTTAATTTATCCTTCAAATTATAGAGTTTGGCAAGGGGTAAATTAGAGATAAATGTGTCAAAACTCTCTTGTCCAATTTTACTTTTTATTTCAGCTCCTACTTTTTTTCTGCTGCACGTTCCTTCTTCACTTTCAGCTCCACCGCCATCTTGGATAGTCGTGTCTTGGTCTTGTGGACCCTGCGGCGGCGCCCAACAGTAATATCCATTGCAAAGAGATCCTGGAGTACCATTCGCGCATCGATGTACCGCTAAACTACATGGGTCACCAGCCATTCTATGAACATTGCCGTTTTCATTGCGAATGACTGTTACAGATTTTAGAAAGTTAGCATTATTTCGTAAATGCCGATTTAATAAATGAAATCTTAAATCATTGTTACTGTAATCCAAAGCAAATTCTTCGTAACTATCCAATCTGATTAGGCTGTAGTCACAGGTTGGAAAGTACATCGAAGACAGAAATACAATGTCTTTAACGTCAGTGTCTAAAGTGTTCTTCGGAAATCCGTCAACTAAAGAAAATTTAGAATTTATGATTGAGTATAGATAAAATGACAGGTTTGACTTTGAAATATCATAGATATAAAATCCGACGCCTTTCAATTCTCCAGTGTTTAAATGGAATCCCGTTATACCAATAATTTTGTAACTGTCGCTTTTAAATTTTTGAAAACTTTCAATTTGTTCTTTTGTCAAAAGTTTTAACGGAAATAGAGTCTTATATAGGTTTCCTACCTCTCTATTTGCTAAAAAATTGGTTTGGTAAAGACTAGAATTTTTATTTAAACTGTTTTTGTCTAAATATAGTACCTCAATTTCGTCATCATTGAAATAACTCATCTTTACAGTTTTTGCAACCTTTTCAAAATCAATTATATTTCGAAGTTGTTGATCTTCGTTTGGTTCGTTTTCGCACGATAATAGAATGAACGATGCCAGAAATAATATGATTAGCTTTTTCATGATTAATTACTTTAAAAGTTTTTATGTTTGAGTATTTACGACACTTTGGATTAAATAATTAGAAATAAAATTGTAACCGTTACTATTTCTTAACGTGAATTCAATGGTATCCGCTAACGATTTATCAGATTAAAATTTAGTTTGTCAAAATTTTCATCTAACATTCATTATTTCAAAATTATGGTTTTTTAGCAATCCTGTCCTAAATAAAATTTAACACTATCAAACTTAACCATT
>NZ_NOXV01000104.1 GCF_002251835.1 Flavobacterium cyanobacteriorum | reverse complement strand
AGCTTTGGTGCTGATAAGCCGCCACATGCGCCAAGCGCAGGAACGTTGGCAGTAATGCTATGACCGACACCGTAAACATTTACAGACAGACATAATGAATGAATTTTTAAAAATTTTTTTGACAACATACTTTATTGTTTACTTCGGAATTGCTTTTGTTCGAAAAAGTGTAATTGTTGCGAAACGAATTGGCAAAAATCCACTCGTTTTACCAAAAGACGATAGTGCTTACGGATTAATTGGTTTTTACTTCAAACTGACAATGATTTTTATGTTCGTTTATGTTTTACTTTTATACCGACACTATGCGACAAATTTTTACCCATTTTACAACTTAACACATTGACAATAAAATATATTGGACTTGGGCTTTTGGCTTTTGCACTTATTTGGACAATTATTGCACAAGGACATAGGAAGAAATCTTGGAGAATTGGAATTGACACAGAAACGAAAACAGAACTTATAACGGCAGGAATTTTTCAATTTTCAAGAAATCCTATTTTCTTTGGAATGATAGTAAGTTTAGTTGGACTATTCTTGACAACGCCAAACGCTTTGACAATACTTTTCTTGATATTAGGACATATACTTATTCAAATAAAAATTCGACTTGAAGAAGAGTTTCTGACAGAACAACACGGACAAAAATATACGGACTATAAACAAAAAGTAAGACAACTAATTTAATAAAAATAAAATAATGAACAAACCAAAATTTATAATGGTAATAAGTGGAATTGTAATTTTAACAATTTCAACCTTAATATTCATTAGGCTTAATAATGACCATAAAGAATGTTCAACCGAAACAATATTTTCAAAGAACAATAATGGTGATGTAATAAAAGTTAAAAAACATATTTGTAAAGAAAAATATAGCTTTTAAAAGCACTACTGCCAACATCGGTTTGGCAATATGGCGGCTGAAGTACTTCTATCAAACATTTGTGCAAGGTTCAACGGCAGTAATTCTATTGAACTTTTGTGCTAAAAGTCCGCCACATCGCCAAGCCGAGAACCGTTACCTGCTATACTAAAAAAAATGACGGCAAAAATGACGATAACAGAATACATTTCAATTGGAACACTTACAATATCAATTTTATTATTGATTTTTAATGCAAAAAAATTACTTTTTGTAAACGTAATTACGAAAGAACGAATTAATTATATAGAAAAATTAAGAAATACATTAGCAGAATTTATAAGCCTAATTGAATATGAAGCAATAAATGAAAGTAAAGAAAATTTTGAGAATTATCAACTGATTATTTTGAAATATAATTATTTAAAATTGATGCTAAATCCTGATAATGAAATTGACAAGTTAATATTATTAGAAATTGAAAATTTATATAATTCATTCAATAACAAAGATAAAAACATACTTGAAAAGTGTAGAAGTTTTACAATTATGTCTCAAAGAGTAATTCATTTTGAATGGAAAGGAATACAAAACGAAACAAAATATTTCATTAATAAATCAAAATTCACTACAAATTTTTTAAAAATAGTCAAAAAATCAATTCCGGTTTTATTTTTACTTTTTCCAATTTTTTCGTTTTCTCAAATTACTATTGGAAGTGTTGAGAAAAAAGAAATAGAAATTGTTGAACCAAAACCTATTCCTTTTGATAGCATCAATAATTATAAAGAACAAGAGGATTTGATTAATTACAAAATGTATATTGGTCAAAAATTTTATTTACCAAAATACAACAATACTGAAGACGCTAATTATACAGGAAAAGAATATCCTTTTATGTTTTCCGACAGTCTATCACTTGTAAATATTGATCCATCAAAGCAATTAAAAATGGTTGATAATATTGGTCGTGAAACTAATAAATTTTATAAGAATATTTTCACATATAAATATAAACCATTTCATTATTTTTCAGGAATTGTAAATGGTAATGCTTACGCTTCAATAGTTACAAATGCTGACGAAGTTTCAAATAAATATTACACGGTAATTGATGTTTTTACTGGAGAAGAAATGAATAATATTTTAAACAACATCAAAACACTTATTAATAAAAGTAATGATAATTATGAGAACTATATTGACGATGTTGGATTTAATAATTATGATATTTTTGATATGTCAAAAACCATATTTAAAATTCAAGATGATATTACAAAAGAACAATCATATGTATTTAACTTAAATTACTTCATACTTGTTCCATACTTTGCAAAACAAAAAGAAATTTTCAACAATAAAAAAGTTATTGCTATTTTAACTGATGAGAATTTTGAAACTACTGATTTTTCAAAAAATGAAAAATTCATCCTTCCAAATAAATCAGTTTGGAATTGTGAAGTAACATTATTGAGTAAAAAAGAAATTTTAGCAAAAGATGATATTAAATTAAAAATTGGCAGTTATTTCATTGCATATAAACTAACAAATGAGAAAGGACAAATAATAATATTTAAAGGTTTAAATGGAAAAACTATAAATTTTAAAATATATGAAGATTATATTAATGAAGAAAACGACAAAAAACTTCTACAAGAACAATTGATTGCTAAAAACAAAAAATTAAAACAAATTGAAACTGAAAAAAGACTTGCAAAAGAAAAAGAACATTTGAATAAATGCATTACAAAATTTGGAGATTATTATGGAAACCTTGTAAATAATGGCAATATTGCTATTGGAATGACCAAAGAAATGTGTGAAATGTCTTGGGGAAAACCATTTGACAAATCGACAATAATTTATGAAAATATTACTAAAGAGTATTGGTATTACTCATGGAAAAAGAGTTTGTATTTTGAAAACGGAAAATTAATAAGAATAGAAAAATAAGTACAGCAGGTAACAGCAGTTTGGCAAAATGGCGGGTTTAGTGCTAAATTGAACATTTGGTTTTCAAATAAACATTAGTGCTAAATTGAAAGTAAGTGCTTCTAAATCCGCCACTTCGCCAAGCTGCGAACCGTTAGTGGCTATTTTATAGACTTAACGAACTCTATAAAACTTTCCCAACTATGCCCAGCCTT
>NZ_NOXV01000093.1 GCF_002251835.1 Flavobacterium cyanobacteriorum | reverse complement strand
GTAGCGGCATCCTCCCCGCCGCCCGCTTTTGCGGCGGGGAGATACAGCGGAAAGCGGGAATTGCGCCTGCCGGTAGGGCCCGGGCCTTTCGCTCCTTGAAGACCTTGTTTGACCGGAGTATAATGAAAATGGCTGAGGGGACAATAATAATGTGAGTGTAGAGCGGTATTTCAAATGGTAAACCTTATCTTGGCAATGACCTGCCTTGGGCGAAGGCTGAAAGCGGTTTCTACATAGCTGAAATTGCTTACTTCAATTGTGCGGAAAGTGGTTGTGTTGAAAAGGTTGTTTATTTGTAAATCAAAATCAATTTTTTTGTTTTTGAGGGAGTATCTGTAGGTAATGTCTGAAAATACATATTGTAATGTTTCGGAAAATAAGTTGTTGGCAATATATTCGTTTTTAAAGGCGAAATATTGGTTATCGCTTATATAAAAGTTTAAATTTATTAAGTGGTTTTGCTGAATAATTGTAGGGTTTTGGTTTGCCTGTACCCTGTTTTTTGAGAATATCCATCCGGATTGGGATTCCAGATTTAACCATGTCAGGATATCGGCGTCAATTTTAGTACCGAAGCCCCACGAATGATTTTGAACGGGGGTTATAATGTTGTTGAGAATTTGTTCAGACTGGCTGATACCATAGTTAGCTGTAAGAATTATATTGGTTTTTAATGGCAAAAAGTTTTTATTTACCCTTGCGTTGATGTTATGGTTCTGCCTATGGTTTTCCCGCAGGAGGGCTTGAAATTGTGTTGCCCCGGTATCAAAAACTTCTGTTTGGTACAGTAAATTGTTCAGAGCGTTATTGTAGGTGTATGACACTGTGGCAAAACAGGCTGCTTCGGGGTTTCTGTAGTTTATTCCTGTTGTGTATACCTGCTCCAGGGATTCCGGCAGTGGGGTGTCCCTGCGGGATATACTCCTGTAATCGTGGAGGAGGTAGCCATAATGTATTTCATTGATATTCCCGAAATGGTTGCTGATATTGACAGAGGAACTCCACGACCAGGAGTTATTGATGTTGTATATTGTACTAATCCTGGGTTCAAATGTAAGCCAGCGGAGAGCGGTACTGCTGTTAAATAATCTGTCCCGGAGGCTTATTGTGTAAAAATTAAATGGAGCTGTAATGCTTACCCGAATGCTTTCTGTTTTTATTTGTGTGCTGAACTGTAGGTAACCTTTTGTAGACAGCCACTTTAGATCATTGGCGAAATTATTATCTAAAACGGTGTTTCCCGTTGTGGTAATATGGCTTTGCAAGTGCTGGTTTTCCTGCCGGAAGCCTAACTGCGTTTCGAGGCTTAGTGCATTAATGCCTTTTGTGAAAGAAATGGAGGTATCAGAACCGGCCTGTTGCAAGTTTATATGTTGCGATAGTTGCCGGTACGGGTTATTGCCATTCAATATGCCTGTAAACTGCCCGGGCTCTACGTGTAATGATTGTGGGGTTTGAGAATAGAAAGCATAAGCCTGTAAGGTGAGTAGTTGTTTACCTAATGGAAATATTGTTTTAAAATTATTAGTTATTTTATAATAATGATTATTTACCCTTTGTGCTACATCCTCATTATTTGACATGGCATGGCCATACTGCCCCTCCCAAAATCCCTCAAAATCCAAATGGTTACTAAAATAGTTTTTTTCAGCATTTTTGAGTAGCGTAATAGTAGCCTGCATGGAGTTGTTGTATAAAAAATTTTGTTTTTCTTCCGTGAGCGAAATACTTTCGGTTGGGGTTATAAAAAGGGTTTTTGTATAGCCTTTCTGCCTTTGATAATCATTTAAGTAAGATGCCGCCATTTTCAGCTGATAGTTATGTTTCAATTTTTGTAAATGATTTAATGAAATAATATTCACATTGTTGCCCAGCCATCTTTTATCCGTTAATGGGGGGGTGGCAAGTTGTTGAATGGAAACCCAGTCGGTTTTAAAATTGTTGTTTCCTAAAGTATTTTGGAGATTGTCAATGGTAAGGTTTTGTAGCTGGGCAGCAATATTATTTCCTGTATTATTAGCCTGGTAACTCAGAAGAGACTGGCTTTGCTTAGTGAAAAGCATGGGTGTGGCGTTTACCTCCCATAATAGTGGGATAAATCCTGTCCCTGCGACTGCCTGCCCGGAAAAGCTGTAGTTATTTTTGAGTTTGATGTTCAGGGCAGCATTATCAGAAAAAACCAGGCTGTCCAGTACCTTTACCGGCTGGTGATTTTCAAGCACCTGGATTTTAGAAACTTCTTTGTGCGATAAATTTTCATTAGCCAGGCTATACCTGCCTTCCAGCAAGTCCAGCCCTTCAATATAATATTTGTTTATGGGTTTTCCCTGATAATAAATCTTACCGTCTGTCCTGACTTCCAGTCCCGGAATACGTTTGAGTACATCGCTAATGCTCCGGTCCTGCTCTTTAGAAAAGGAGCTCACATTATAATTTATAGTATCTCCTTTTTTCACTATTGGTTTAGATTCGATAACAACTTCCTGCAGTACAAAATCAGCCTGCCCCAAAATAAACTTTTTGACCTGATTTTTGTTTTTAATTGCCTCAACTGTTGTACTGTAACCTATACCTGTAACATTAATTTTCAGTTCTTCATCAGGAGTTGTAAATTCAAGCCTGTAGTTTCCCTTTTCATCGGTAACATCATACGCGATAATATCATTGCCTGTTTCCGGGCTTATGAATATATTAATATCAGGAAGCGGGATACCTTTGCTGTTTGTAACGGTACCGCTTACTACTGTTTGCCCAAAACCCGTGAGCGAGCATATACAACAGAAGAACAGGATGGTTTTCATAAATAGTCCTTTATTCCTGTGCGTATTCTATGTCGGGTAAAGGCCAGTTGCGATAGGTTTTAAATCAATCCTGTCCTAAATAAAATTTAACACTATCAAACTTAACCA
>NZ_NOXV01000106.1 GCF_002251835.1 Flavobacterium cyanobacteriorum | reverse complement strand
TTTATTGATTTTTAATCAATTATATTTTTTGTCGTGTACTAAAAATTTTTCTATTTTTGAAGAAACACATCCTCATGAAATATTACTTCATTTTCTTCTTCATAACTACTCTTTCCTACTCCCAGGAACTTACGCTGCAACAAGCA
Organism: Flavobacterium cyanobacteriorum; assembly: GCF_002251835.1. GTDB lineage: Bacteria > Bacteroidota > Bacteroidia > Flavobacteriales > Flavobacteriaceae > Flavobacterium > Flavobacterium cyanobacteriorum. The sequence continues at coordinate 2,761 of NZ_NOXV01000106.1, read as the reverse complement.
GAGAGGCTGGCTTCACTCCCCATGAAATGCCTGCAGCAGGAATATCCTAACAAGCTGGGGCAGCTGCTGGCAGATTCTACCGAAATTGCCCCGCCTAAAAAACTTCATCCCGCCTTTTACGGCTGCTTTGACTGGCATTCGTCCGTTCACGGGCACTGGAGCCTGGTATACCTGCTAAAGCAATTCCCAAACTTGGGCAACAGGAAGGAAATCATCAAAAAATTACAGGCTAATCTTTCAAAAGAAAACATAGCACAGGAAGTAGCCTACCTTAGCAAAAATCATGAAAAAAGCTTTGAGCGCACCTACGGATGGGCATGGCTCCTGAAGCTGCAACAGGAACTGGATTCGTATAATGAGCCTTTCGCAAGGGAACTTGCCGAAAACCTGCAGCCCCTTACACGCCTTATTGTGCAACGCTATATAGAATTTCTTCCAAAACTGGATTATGCCCTGCGGAACGGAACCCATACCAATACCGCCTTTGGCCTCAGCCTCGCCTGGGACTATGCCCTGCATGCCGGCAATACACCCTTGCTGCAAAGTATTAAAGCCAATGCCCTCCGGCTTTTTAAAAATGACGCCGGCTGCCCTTTTGGCTGGGAACCCGGCGGGACGGACTTTCTCTCACCTTGCATGGAAGAAATCGGTATTATGCAGCGGGTACTGGATAAGCACGGTTTTTTAAAATGGCTAAAAGATTTTGCGCCAGCACTGTTTAGTAAAAAGTTTGCATGGGAACCCGGGAAAGTTTCTGACCGTACTGATGGCCACCTGGTGCACCTGGACGGGCTCAACTTCAGCCGTGCCTGGAATTTATATGCGCTTGCGAGAGCCTACCCTAAAGAATTAGGCCACCTGAAAGCAACGGCTGATGCGCACATGCAGTTCTCCCTGCCTCACCTTACCGATGGAAATTACGAAGGCGAACACTGGCTGGCTTCATTTGCATTATATGCTTTTTGGTACAGATAAGGCCACCTGTCATAACCATCTGACCGTTTAATCAAATTCTGATGTAAAAAACAGTTTTACACTTGCGTATTTTGACTGTGTCATCTGTATTGAAAAATCCGAGTCGGCCAGGAACACCAGCTGCCCGTATTTATCCTTAGCCAGGAACTTTTGCTTTATACGTTTAAACTCTGCAAATTCTTCGTTCTTTGGGTCTTCGGGCTTCACCCAGCAGGCTTTATAGGCCGGGAAGTTTTCATAAGAGCATTTGGCGCCATACTCGTGTTCCAGCCTGTACTGTATAACTTCATACTGCAGTGCCCCTACCGTACCAATGACCTTGCGATTATTCATTTCGAGCGTAAAAAGCTGTGCCACGCCTTCATCCATCAGCTGGTCGATGCCTTTTTCGAGCTGCTTGGCCTTCATTGGGTCAGCATTGTTAATGTAACGGAAATGTTCAGGCGAGAAGCTTGGTATGCCTTTAAAGCTCATGTGTTCGCCTTCGGTAAGGGTATCCCCAATTTTAAAGTTGCCGGTATCGTGAAGGCCTACAATATCTCCGGGATAAGACACATCTACAATTTCTTTTTTCTCTGCAAAAAAAGCGTTGGGGCTGGAAAATTTTAGGTTCTTGTCCAGCCGTACGTGCAGGTAGGGCTTGTTCCTCTCGAAGATGCCTGAAACTATCTTTACGAAAGCGAGCCTGTCGCGGTGCTTTGGGTCCATATTAGCATGTATCTTAAACACAAAGCCTGAAAATTTATTCTCGTCCGGCTTCACTTCGCGTGTGTCTGAGTCTTTTGGCCTTGGTGACGGGGCTATCTCAATAAAGCAGTCGAGTAGCTCACGCACACCAAAATTGTTTAATGCTGAGCCAAAGAAAACCGGCTGCAGCTTACCGTCAAGATATTGCTGCCGGTCAAACTTAGGATATACCTCGTCAATCAGTTCCAGTTCCTCACGCAGCTTCCCTGCAGGTTTGGCGCCGATGATGCCTTCCAGTTCAGGGCTGTTAATGTCTGAAAAAGCAATAGTTTCTTCAATATTTTTACGGCTGTCGCCGCTGAAAAGGTTGATGTTCTTTTCCCATATATTGTATATCCCCTGGAAATCATACCCCATGCCTATCGGGAAACTAAGCGGTGTAACCGTAAGCCCCAGCTTTTGCTCTACTTCGTCCATCAGGTCAAAAGCATCCTTACCTTCACGGTCCAGCTTGTTGATAAATACCAGCATGGGAATGTTGCGCATGCGGCACACCTCTACCAGTTTTTCGGTTTGTTCCTCCACACCTTTTGCCACGTCTATTACCACAATAACACTGTCAACAGCTGTGAGGGTGCGAAAGGTGTCCTCGGCAAAATCCTTGTGGCCGGGAGTATCCAGGATGTTTATTTTTTTGTCTTTATAGTTAAAGGCCAGCACCGATGTGGCTACCGAGATACCCCTCTGGCGCTCAATTTCCATGAAGTCAGACGTGGCGCCTTTTTTTATCTTGTTGCTCTTAACCGCGCCGGCTTCCTGTATGGCACCGCCAAAAAGCAGGAGCTTTTCGGTTAATGTGGTTTTACCGGCATCGGGGTGGGAAATAATCCCGAAAGTACGCCTTCTTTTAATTTCGTCTGTAAAGTTCATTACCTGTACTTAGTATGGGTTAAAAATCGGGCAAAATTACGCTTTTATATTGAACGTAAATGTAGGCCTGGGGAAAAAGTATGGCTTTAACACGGGTAGTGCCAATGTGGCAATAGAGATTGCTATAGCCCTGATGGGAGCGGCATCCTCCCCGCCGCCTGCTTTTGCG
>NZ_NOXV01000206.1 GCF_002251835.1 Flavobacterium cyanobacteriorum | reverse complement strand
CCCCGGCCAGTTATTCCATCACTTACGCCTATATCGTTGTGTGATGATACTGGCGCTGTGGGTACGGAGTCTTTCAACCTGAGCAGCAGGCTTGTTGAGATTACGGCTTTGGATCCGGGCCTTACGGTAAGTTTTCATGCTACCCAGCCAGATGCTGATGTGGGTATTAACGCTATAGCCACCCCGGGTTCTTATATAAGCGGCACGGGCCAGGTTTGGGTTCGTGTTGTAGATGGCAACGGCTGTTACAACACCGCCCCGCTGAGCCTTGAGGTAAAGCCTTTGCCTGTGATCAATAATAACCTTCCGGCTTATGGGGAGTGCGAGACGGCCCCCGGAGAGTCGGTATTTACCCTTACGGATATCGACGCGCAGGTGACCTTAGGCGCAGCAGGCCTTGATGTAAAATATTACGAGACACTTGCATCGGCCCTTTCCGGAGGCCCTAATAATATAGCGGGCCCATACACATCGGGTTCGCGTACGGTCTATGTACGGGTAGAGTCTGCCGCTACAGGCTGCTGGGCGGTAACTGAGCTGGATCTGGTAGCCATCCCGCTGCCTCAGGCAGGCACTCCATCGCCGCTGGTAGTGTGTGATGACAATACAGACGGTGTAGCCCTATTCAACCTTACCCCTGCGGGAGTTCAGGCGGTCAACGGTCAGCCGGGCCTTGTGGCCACCTACCACGAGACCCCGGAGAGCGCCCAGGCGGGCGCTAACGCCATTACCACCCCATCAGCCTACAATTCGGTGAGTGATGTAGTGTACATCCGCGTGTCGGATGTAACGGGAGCCGGCTGTTTTGCCGTAACCCAGGTAAGCCTTACGGTAAACCCGCTGCCGCAGCCGGTGCAGATAGGTGCCTATGTATTATGTGACGATGCGGTTGCAGACGGGATTACCCTGTTTGACCTTACCACCAGGAGCAGCCTTATAACCAACAATTCTGCGGGCCAGAGTGTCACCTACTACGCCAGTGAGGCGGACCTCCAGTCAGGTACGGCCATTGCCAGCCCTGCTTCCTGGGCTAACACGGTAGCCGGCGGCCAGCAGGTATACTTCCGCGTTACCAACCAGTTCGGCTGTACGGCTACGGGTTCGTTCGCGGTGCAGGTAAACCCGCTTCCGGTGGTCAACACCGCTCCGGGGACATACTTTGCGTGTGAGGAAGCCCCTGGGCAGGGCCTGTTTGACCTTCCGAGCCGCAATGCCGAGATTACCCTTGGCGCGGCAGGCTACAATGTAAGCTACCATGGCACCCTTGCTGCGGCCCAGTCAGGATCCGGCAGCCTTCCCTCGCCCTACCTGTCGGGCCCGGGCACAGTATATGTCCGTGTAGCGGATGCCACTACAGGCTGCTGGACCACCACGTCCCTTACCCTTAGTGTTATCCCTGCGCCTATAGCCCCTTCGCTGGCACCCCTTACAGTATGTGATGACAACAATGACGGGGTAGTCCCCTTCAATATCAACCTTGCCCTTTCCCAGATAAGCAATGCCCTTTCAAATGTAACCCTTACGGTTCATGAGACCCCTGAGGATGCGGATTTCAATACCAACCCTATCCCTGCGGCGTTGCTGGGCAGCTATACCAACCTGAATGCCAACGGTGCGGCCGTCCCTACCGTTTACATCAGGGTACAGTCCAGCCAGACGTCGTGTTTTGATGTGGTTGCCCTGGAGCTTATAGTACGCCTTTCCCCGGTAGCCACTGAGCCTGAGGCTCTTGAGGTATGCGATACCAATGGGGATGGCCAGGGTCAGTTCAACCTGGACAGCACCCGTTCTGAAGTACTGGGCAGCCTTAGCCCTTTGCTCTACACGGTAAGTTACCATGGTTCAGAAGCTGCGGCCCTTGCCGATACGGCGCCTATAACGGGTTTGCTGAACTATACCAGCCCTTCGGCCACGGTGTATGTACGGGTGGAGGATAACGCCACGGGCTGTTTTGACGTAGTGCCTTTGGAGTTGATAGTAAACCCACTTCCTGTGGCTAACCAGCCTGTGCCTTACACGCTATGCGATGTAAACAGCCCTGGTGATGAGCGCGAGGCCTTTGACCTGACCACAAAAATAGGAGAGATTACCGGCGGGGCGCTTGGGGTGGTAGTAACCTTCCACCAAAGTTTTGCCCAGGCCGATGCCAATACCAATGCCATAGCCAACACCACGGCCTACATCAACCAGGCTACGGTACAGACGCTTTTTGTACGGGTTACCAATACCGCTACGGGCTGCTACCGTATAGTGCTGCTGGATGTACGTGTAGAGCCGCTTCCGGTGCTGGATGTAATCCCGCCACAGGACCGTACAGCCTGTGATGCCGACGGCGACGGCTTTGCCGTGTTCAACCTGGGCGACCTGGAGGATGAATTGATAAATAACGGGGTTAACCTGGAGGTAACTTTCCACGAGACCCGGGAAGATGCCCTTGCCGGCATCAACCCGATACCGAACCCGGACAGTTATACCAACATCATACCTTTTGCACAGACCATTTACGTGAGGGTAGTAAACACGGTTACCGGCTGTTTCAATGTACCGGATATCGACTTCACCCTGATTGTGACCCCTGCGCCACAGCTTCCGGACCTGGAGCTGGACCCGATTGTAGTCTGCGATGAAGACCCGGCCAACAACCAGGACCAGCAGACCCGGGTGGACCTTACCGTCCGGGGGGATGATATAGCAGCTATAATAGGTACGGGCTTCACCATTACCTACTACACCAGCGAGGCCGCTGCGGCTGCCGGGGCTCCCCGTATAGCCACCCCGGCCTCTTACCAGGGTACCGACGGGCAGGTGATATGGGTAAGGATAGAAGACGCTACGGGCTGCTACAACCTCACCAGTTTTGAGTTGGAGATAGGCCGTCCGCT
>NZ_NOXV01000144.1 GCF_002251835.1 Flavobacterium cyanobacteriorum | reverse complement strand
CAAAGAACACACAGATGAAGAAACTATATGTTATAGCGGTATTAGCCTTAGGCATTTATAATGTTTATTCGCAGCAGGATCCGCATTACACGCAGTACATGTACAACATGAATGTGATCAACCCGGCTTATGCGGGTTCTAAGGAGAACCTTGCCTTTGGTTTGCTCTACCGCAAGCAGTGGGTTGACATAGAGGATTCGCCCACGACGATGACCTTTTCGGGGCACAGTCCTGTGGGCAAGAATGTAGGTTTGGGCTTATCGGCCATCAATGACCGTATCGGCCCTGTGGAGGAGACCAATGTATACGGGGACTTCTCCTACACGCTGAACCTTGGGGGGCAGCACCGCCTGTCTTTGGGTCTTAAGGCTGGCGCTACTTTCCATAAGGTAGGCCTTTTTACCGACATTGGCCAGAGCAACGTTCCGGACCCGGACGACCCGGCCTTCAGCGAGAACAGCAACAACACGTACTTTAACGTAGGGGCGGGCTTTTTCTACTATACGGACAACTACTACCTGGCGTTTTCGGTTCCCAATATGCTAAAGGCCAAGCACCTTGACATTACTGATGACGGGCAGCAGCGGCAGTTTGGCTCGGAGACCCAGCATTACTTTTTAACGGCGGGCTATGTTTTCCAGCTCAGCGAGAACACCAAGTTCAAGCCTTCGGCATTGCTCAAGTCGGCTTTTGATGTATCGCCCTCGCTGGATGTATCGGCCAACTTTTTGTTTTTTGAGCGCTTTGAGATAGGGGCTACCTACCGCCTGGACGACAGCTTTGGCGGTATGGTGAACTATGCCATCAGCCCCAATTTGAGGATAGGGTACGCGTATGACCATATTATTTCTGACCTTAATGTAACCACGCCTTCCTCACACGAGGTCATCCTTTTGTTCGATCTGAACTTCCCCAGGAAGGTATCCCGTTCCCCCCGTTATTTCTAACCTAAAAGCGACACACTACGATGAAGAGACTATATATTACCCTTGGGATGCTGGCCTGCATGGCAGTATATGCACAGAACAAGGATACCGAGACGGCCGACAGGCTCTATGCACGCCTGGAATATGTTGACGCGACCGATGCCTACCTCAAGCTTGCCGAGAAAGGCAAGGGCAACGCCTATGTTTACAGGCAGCTTGCCGAGAGCTACTACAACGTGTACAACTCCAAAGAAGCGGTGAAGTGGTATGCCAAAGCCATAGAAACCCCGCAGGATGCCGAGACCTACTACAAGTATGCGCAGATGCTGCGCTCAGAAGGGCGCTATGAGGAAGCCAACCGCCAGATGCAGGCCTTTGCCGCGATGCAGCCGGGCGACCAGCGTGCGATACTCTTTAAGCAGGACCCGAACTACCTGCCTAAGCTCAGGAGCCAGGAGAAGCTTTTTGACGAGAAGCTGATGGATATTAACGACCCCAAGTACAGCTCCTTCGGGGCAGTGCTGGCCAATGACAATACGCTTTACTTCACCAGTACCCGCAACACCGCCCGGAAGAACTACGGCTGGAACGGGCAGCCCTACCTGGACATCTACACGGCCACCTACAATGCCAACGGCACTTTTTCTGAGCCGGTGCCCCTGGCCCAGCTCAACACCAAGTGGCATGACGGCCCTGTGGCGGTAAGCGCTGACGGGAACACGATGTACTTTGCCAGCGAGAGCTTCAAGGAGCGCAGGCAGTTTGAGCGCGACAGGGAGAACAACCTCAAGCGCGGGCAGGTATTTTTGTACAGGGCCACGCGCGAGGGAGGCAAGTGGGGCAACATCCAGCTGCTGCCCTTCAATGACAAGCGGTGGTCTACGGGCAACCCGGCGCTGAGCCCCGATGGCAAGACGCTGTACTTCGCCTCGGACAGGGAAGGCACCCTGGGCAAGGGCGACATCTGGAAGGTAGAGATAAAGGAGGGCAACGCCTATGGTGAGCCGCAGAACCTGGGGCCAAAGGTAAACACCGACGGGAGTGAGAACTTCCCGTACATCACCAGCGACAACAAGTTGTACTTCTCCTCCGACGGGCGCAAGGGCTTCGGGGGGCTTGACGTGTACATGACAGACCTGAACAGGAGCACTGAGGCCATCAACGTAGGGGCGCCGGTAAACACCAGCAAGGACGACTTTTCCTTCAGCCTGAACACGGCGAAAAACCTGGGCTTCTTTGCCAGCAACCGCACCGGGGTAGACCAGCTCTACATGGCCATCCCGGTATGTGGTGTGGAGGCCATAGTGCAGGTAAGGGACGCCAGGACAGGCAGGGCCCTGGCCAATGCCAAAGTGGCCATACTGGATGACAAGGGCAACGTGATAGAGACGCGGTCCACGGCCGAAGACGGCAGCGTAGCCTACAACATAGACTGCGAGCGGGGCTACACCATACAGGCCTCGGCCGAAGGGTATGAGAACAACACCTTCCCGGTAGCCAAAACAAAAGGCGGCACGGTCAATGTGAATGCCGACCTGAACGAGATAGAGAAGATTGTGACCGAGACAGCCGTAGTGCTCAACGATGTGTACTATGAGTTTGACAAGAGCAACATCACCAGGGAAGGCGCCTTTGAGCTGGACAAGCTGGTAGAGGCGATGAAGAAGCAGCCGGGCATGGTAATCATGGTCAAGGGGCACACCGACTCAAGGGGTAGTGAGCAGTACAACATGAACCTGTCTAACCGCAGGGCAAGGTCGGCCGTGCAGTATGTCATCTCACGCGGCATAGACCGCTCGCGCATCTCCGGCCAGGGGTATGGGGAGAGCGAGCCTAAGGTAGCCTGCGGGGACAACTGTACCGAGGAGCAGCACGCCCAGAACCGCCGCACCGAGTTCCTTATCGTGAAGAAATAA
>NZ_NOXV01000070.1 GCF_002251835.1 Flavobacterium cyanobacteriorum | reverse complement strand
GAGCTTTGTGCTTTTAAATGAACTTTAGTAATAAATTGAAACTTTGTGCTCCGAATTGAAAATCAGCGAAGCTAAACCCGCCCGTACGCAAATCGCCCGGGGCGTTAGGCGCAAGTGTAGCGGACGACACTAACAAAATTGACAGGCACACATAAACATAGAATATTAACCCTTTTAATTGCGGCAATTTGGCTCGCAAACGGACTGTTTTGTAAAGTGCTAAATCTTATTCCACGACACGAACACATTGTTGCAAGAATTTTAGGTAACGATTATTCAAGGATTTTGACAGTTCTGATTGGACTTTCAGAAGTAGTAATGGCAATTTGGGTTTTGACTAAGTTTAAAACTAAATTAAATGCTATCATACAAATGACGGTAGTAGCGACAATGAATATTTTAGAATTTTTATTAGTCCCTGACTTATTGTTGTGGGGCAGACTAAATTCCGTTTTCGCTTTACTGTTTATTGGCATAGTCTACTACAATGAATTTGTGTTGAACAAAAATCTAAACCGGCAAACAAAGAAATGAACTTTTTGAAAAATCACCCTTTTGCAGTGGAAGCGTTCTTTGACAGTTCGGTAGTTCTGACTTTTGCTGTGCCAAAAGAGCAAGTTGAAGAGTTAATTCCAGAGTGCTTAGAGCTTGACACTTTCCAGGATAGATGGGCTTTCATTGCGGTTGCCATGGTTCAGACAAGAAATCTACGACCTAAAGGTTTTCCGGAATTTATGGGCAATGACTTTTTTTTGATTGGCTACAGAATTTTTGTTCGCTATACAAGTACGGCAGGCAAACGATTAAGGGGTTTATACATTCTAAAATCCGAGACAAACAAAAAGAAAATGGAATTTTTAGGAAATGTATTCACCCATTACAACTATTCACCCACAGACATTTCAATAAAAGCAGATCATGGATTAAAAATAATCAGCTCACAAAAATCAAAATTTGAATTAATTATTGAGCAATCAGAAAATGAAGTAAATCTCCCCAATAATTCACCCTTTACTGGTTGGAAAGATGCAAGAAAATTTGCAGGCCCATTACCGTATACATTTACCTACAACAAGAAAAATGAGACGGTATTAATTATTGAAGGTGTTCGGCAAAATTGGAAACCCGCGCCAATCAGCATAAAAAGTTATTCGATTGATTTTATCAATTCATTAAAACTTGAAAATGTAGTATTGGCAAACGCATTTGAAATAACAAATATTCCTTACTATTGGAAAAAAGGCAAAATAGAAAAATGGAAGTAACACGCAAGCCACTGCAAGGTGTAACAAATATTGCTCGGTTCAACTGGCATTTCTATTTGATTGCCTTTATTGCCTTTACGCTTGCCTTTTTATTTCAAAGCAGCATTCCAGGGCAATTTAGAATATACGTTTTTTCTGCTTCCGTTGTGGCATTGCTGACAATGATAATTTCGTTGTTAGTATCATATTACGTTTACGATTTTTCAAATCTTTATAGTCTCAGTTGGCTCCCAAATTCCGAATTTAAGAAAGTGTTGAATATAAATGCCGGATTTGACGAAACAAGCCAATTTATCAAAGGCAAGTTCCCAAAATGTGAACTGACGATTTGTGATTTTTACGACAAAGAAAAGCACACAGAAGTTTCGATAAAACGTGCAAGAAGTGCTTATCCGCCATTAATAGGAACAATTGAGGTTTCAACTAATAAACTGCCTTTCAAAGACAACGAGTTCGAGTATTGTTTGGCAATTCTTTCAGCTCACGAAATCCGGGACAAATCAGAAAGAGTTCAATTTTTTAATGAACTTAAAAGAGTTACAAAACCAAATGGACAAATATTTGTTACTGAACACCTTCGAGATTTCAATAATTTTTTGGCATATACAATTGGCTCTTTTCATTTTTATTCAAAATCAACTTGGAAAGAAACTTTTAAATTAGCAAATCTATCTGTCGAAAGAGAGATAAAAACAACCCCATTTATAACAACCTTTATACTCAACGATAATGGAAATGGAGATACACTATAAAATAATTGGGGTGCTGCTCATGGCCTTGGCATTCTTTCACTTAATTTTTCCGAAATATTTCAATTGGAAAGATGAACTAAAATCTTTAAGCCTAATCAACAGGCAAATGATGACCGTTCATACCTTTTTTATTGCCTTAGTTGTTTTTCTTATGGGCTTGCTTTGCCTAACTTCTACGACAGAACTCATTGAAACAAATTTAGGCAGGAAAATATCTCTTGGGCTTGGAATATTTTGGTCGACACGACTATTCATTCAGTTCTTTGGCTACTCCACAGCATTATGGAAAGGAAAGGCTTTTGAAACAGTGCTTCATATTTTATTTTCATTACTTTGGACATATTTAAGTGCGGTATTTTTATGGACAGCAACACATTGAATATGATAAAACTAATGGACGAAAGAAGAACACCTACCGCTAACAGCCCTAACCGTCGCAACTCCCCTCAAAAGAAAATAGTTATGTGTTTTAAAATAGGGGTTTTTAAACCTGTAAATAAACTTGGCAGCGCATTTTTGGGTAAGTTCTTTTTCCTCCTGCATCTTTAAAAAGACAAAAAACGAATCTTTTCCGAAAGTATTTTAGGTATATTTGGGTTATTGTGCAACAGGCACACCCGTTGTGCCTCAGGCGGGGTGACACTTCGGCAAGCTCAGCGCATCGCGTGCAAACCTGGAGCTTTGTGCTTTTAAATGAACTTTAGT
>NZ_NOXV01000072.1 GCF_002251835.1 Flavobacterium cyanobacteriorum | reverse complement strand
GCATCCTCCCCGCCGCCGCGCTTATGGCGGCGGGGAGATATAGTGGACAGCGGGAAAAGGCTCCTGCAAAAGCGCGCTTAGTTTACTGCTCCAAATGAGAACAAATCAGGCAATGAGCAATGCTGTAATGGCCAATAGAAACAGCTGTTAAAATGAGTTAACCGTTTTACGGATGGCTGTCAGTTTTTCCATGAGCCCTTCGAAATAGTCCAGGTGCAGCATATTGGCGCCATCGCTTTTGGCATTGGCAGGGTCAAAATGGGTTTCTATGAATATGCCGTCCACGCCAACAGCAATTCCTGCTTTGGCAATGGTTTCTATCATATCAGGGCGGCCGCCGGTTACACCAGTGTCCTGGTTAGGCTGCTGCAGGGAGTGTGTGACATCGAGTACTGTGCTGGCAAATTTTTTCAGGGTTGGTATACCCCTGAAGTCAACAATCATGTCCTGGTAGCCAAACATGGTGCCACGGTCTGTTACCATCACATTTTCATTATTGCAGTCCCGTACTTTTTGTACGGCATGTTTCATGCTTTCCGGGCTCATGAACTGGCCTTTTTTCAGGTTTACAGTTTTTCCGGTTTCTGCTGCCGCTACCACCAGGTCAGTCTGCCGCACAAGGAAAGCCGGAATTTGCAGGATATCTACATACTGTGCCGCCATGGCCGCGTCTTGGTTAGTGTGTATATCTGTTATGGTAGGGACACTAAATTCCCGGGACACTTTTTCAAGTATTTTCAGTGCTTTTTCATCGCCTATACCCGTGAAGCTGTCAATACGTGATCGGTTAGCTTTTTTAAAAGACCCTTTGAAAACATAAGGGATTTGAAGCCTTTCGGTTACGGAAACAATTTTTTCGGCTATCCTCATAGCCATTTCTTCGCCTTCAATGGCGCAAGGCCCTGCGAGCAGGAAGAAATTGCCACTATCGGTATGTTTTATCTGCGGGATGTTCCTTAAGTCCATGATTTGTAAATTAAAGGTGTAAAGATACAAAATTGCGGGCAGCAGCGAAGCAGCACTGTCAGGGTTCAATTTTCCTGATGCCAAAACCTTTGGGAGCCATCACGGCACCTTTTTCATAAAGGTTTATGTAGATTCGCTTAGGTTCATTTAGCCCGGGCCAGCTTACCTCGTAAATATCGAGCAGGCCGGCTCCCATTTCATTTCTGGCGGAAGGGAACGGGCAGCATGTATCTACTTTTTTGTATGATACTTTTTCACCCTGAGGGCCTGAGAGCGCTCCAAAATACCTTTTAATGTTTATTTCGGCGCTCTGGATGGGCAGGAAACCAAGATTAACGGGGTAATCCTGGTTGTACCCGTATTTTTTATCACTGCTTATTTCATTAATAATAAAAGTTTTTTCTTTAGACAGGCGTGGCATAGCTGCCTTATCATCAATATTCCGGATTGTATTTTTTATGCTAATACAGGAAATTGCTGCGATTGCCAGTACTGCTGCTGATAGGTATTTTTTCATGACGGAAATGTTACAGGTTTCAAAGTTATTCAAAAAGTTGTATTATAACTTTATTTAATTACTGATAACGTTGCAAGGGATGTAATAGCGTTTTTAATTGTTATTTTTGCAAAAAATAAACTACTATGTATAGCTTTTATGGGACGTGGCCCTGGTATGTTTCGGGATTTTTAATAGGAGCGGTGATGCTGTTGCTGATTTATTTTGGAAAAACTTTCGGCATGTCATCAAACCTAAGGACAATGTGTTCTATGCTTGGCGCCGGGAGGATATCTGGTTTTTTCCGGTTTGACTGGAAAGCGCAACTCTGGAACCTGGCGGTAGTAATTGGCGCCATGATTGGCGGATATATAGCTGTTAACTTTATGAATGACAGTTCCGGCGTAAATATTGGCCCTGAAACAGTAACTGAGCTGCGACAAATGGGCATAGATGCCCCGCACGGTAAATTACTGCCCGATGCCTTAGTAGGCCCTGAAGCTTTACGGTCTCCTAAAATTTTAGCGGTACTGCTGGCAGGCGGCCTTCTTGTGGGTTTTGGTACCCGCTATGCCGGCGGATGTACGTCCGGGCACGCCATAACCGGGCTGAGCAACCTGCAACTACCATCATTAATTGCGGTTATAGGTTTTTTTATTGGGGGATTATTAATGTCGTGGCTATTGCTGCCACTAATTTTTTAGAATATGAAATTTCTTAAATTTCTTCTTGTCGGAATAGTGTTTGGTATTGTGCTTGTAAAATCTGAGGCAGTATCATGGTACAGGATTTATGAGATGTTTCACTTCCAGTCATTCCATATGTATGGAATTATCGGTGTAGCTGTTATCACGGGTATTACGGGTATAAGGCTGATCAGGCAGAACCAGGTGAAGGATATTACAGGCAAGGCTGTAGCTATCCCTGATAAAGATAAAGGTTTTACTAATTATCTTGCCGGAGGCATTATTTTTGGGCTTGGCTGGGGGCTTGTAGGCACTTGCCCGGGGCCAGTATATATACTCATAGGCGCTGGTTTTCTGGGAATAGTTGTTGTCCTGGCAGGTGCCTTACTAGGGACTTTTTTGTATGGCCTCCTGAAGGATAAACTACCGCATTAATTTATTATTAATAAGTTACTTGCTCGCCAGGGAATAATTGTATAATCATAATTTGGTGTTGGCAGGGCTGTATACAAAAGAAAAAGAAGCCGTCTCACAACTTGAGACGGTTTTTTTACGTTTTTCT
>NZ_NOXV01000073.1 GCF_002251835.1 Flavobacterium cyanobacteriorum | reverse complement strand
CGGCATCCTCCCCGCCGCCGCGCTTATGGCGGCGGGGAGATATAGCGCACAGCAGGAAATACGCTGCCCGAGAAGCGCTCAGACTACTGCTCCTGATACCTCTTCAGGATATTGTACCGGCAGTAAGGGGATTAGGTAGTTTCGGCCACTGATTTTCTTTTTTCGGGCCTGATGATCATACGGAGTGACTGGTCTTTTGAGAAATAAGATGTCATCCAGTTGTAAAATGTGGTGACCCTGTTCCTGTAGCTGATAAGCGACATGAGGTGTATGAACAGCCACATGAGCCAGGCGATAAAGCCTTTAAAATGCATTTTGGGTTTTGGCAGGTCAACCACTGCTTTATTTTTACCGATTATGGCCATAGAGCCTTTATCATGGTAGCGGAAAGGTTTCAATGCCTCTCCGGCGGCAGTTTTTTTAAAGTTTTGGGCCAGGTGCGTGCCCTGCTGTATGGCTACCTGCGCCACTTGCGGGTGCCCTTCGGGGAATGCAGGGTCTGTAAGCTGTATGCAGGTATCGCCTATGGCATAAATATTGGCTGTGCCTGTTACTTTATTATGCTCATCAACATTCAGGCGTTTGCCACGTCCGTAGCATTGGGCAGGTATGCCGTCAAAAGTACGCGCGGTGACCCCGGCGGCCCATATAAGGTTTTTGGACACAACCGTTTCGCCGGTATGGAAATAAACCGTATCATCTTTATAATCCACTACGCGGGTGTTCAGTTTTACTATGACGCCCATTTTTGTGAGCGCATCAAGGGTATCCTGCTGTGATTGCCTGCTCATGGGCCCTAACAGCGCGTCACCACCGTCAACCAGGTATATGTTGCTTACCGTAGTAGAGAGTTCCGGGTATTCTTTGCGTAATATGCCGCTGCGCATTTCGGCAAACATGCCTGAAATTTCAACACCGGTAGGGCCACCACCGGCTATCACAATATTGAGGTATTTGCGCCGCTCACGGCTGTTTTTGCATATAGCGGCTTTTTCCATACGCTGCAACAGCTTGTTGCGCATTTCAATGGCATCGTTAAGCGTTTTCATAGGTATGGCGTTCTTTTTGACATTTTCCATACCGAAATAACTTGTTTCCGCGCCTGTGGCAAATACCAGATAATCATACTCCAGGTCACCATTATTAAGCACAACTTTATTTTCGGAGGTGTTTACGGACAGCAGCTCCCCCAGCCTGAACTGTATATTTTGCTTTCCACGGAACAGCCTGCGGAACGGATAGCTAATGCTGGAAGGCTCAAGATAGGCTGTAGCCACCTGATAGATAAGCGGCGGGAAAAAATTATAGTTATTTTTATCTACAAGGGTTACCGTGTGGTTTTTATCGCGGGCAAGGCCTTTGGCAAGGTTAATTCCGGCAAAGCCTCCGCCAATTATAACTACTTTCTTCATAGTGGGTAATTTACCTGCCGGGTGTGCGGCATATTTAGCTGAATAAAGTTACTACAATTAAAGCTTTTCGGCAACAGCGGCCGGGGCTGTACTGTAAGATTTATGAAAACTTTGGGGTTTGCCTGTGTAAGTTAATATTTACTTTATGATAATAGACCAATGCATGAGGTTTATCATATGGTAATGTTAATATAATAGCTTTTCAGCAGGAGCATAAGTACATTTATATATAAGATTTTTATGCCTCATTATGAAAAAAATTTTCAGCCGCAGCCGAATTAAAAATATACTGAAGGTTTTAAAAGGTACCGTTACCGGCTTTTCTAACGATAAGGGGCTGAAGCTTAGCGCCTCCTTATCTTACTACACAGTATTCTCTATGGCGCCGCTGCTATTGCTCATCATATCGCTGGCAGGCGCTTTTTTTGGGAAAGAAGCAATAGAAGGCCATGTTTTTGCCGAGCTGAAAGGGCTTGTGGGGAACGAGGCGGCCCTGCAGGTGCAGCAGGTAATACGCAACCTGGAACTATCAGGCAAAACCAACATTTCGGTTGTTATAGGAGCAATTACGCTTGTAATAGGCGCTACCACCGTTTTTGCTGAAATACAGGATTCTATTAATATAATCTGGCGTGTTAAAGCCAAGCCGAGGCGCGGCCTGGTCAAACTGATAAAAGACAGGCTCCTTTCGGGCTCCATCATCATAGGCCTTGGTTTTTTATTGATTGTATCTCTTATAATCAATGGTGTTATACTGGCACTGAGCGATATGCTGAAGCAGTATTTTCCTGATGTTACGGTGCTGCTGTTCAACATCATTAACGTTATTTTGAGCTTCCTGGTGATAACAATACTATTCGGGGTAATATTTAAAGCCCTGCCCGATGCCAAAATTGCATGGAAAGATGTGCGGGCGGGCGCTTTTTTTACCGCCTGCCTCTTTATGCTGGGGCGCTACCTTATACGCCTGTATATTGAAACTACAGCTGCAGGCTCACCTTATGGTGCTGCGGGCTCTATTATAGTGATACTGCTTTGGGTTTATTATACTGCTGCCATACTTTATATAGGAGCTGAATTTACCCGCGTATATGCCGACCACGTAGGGGCACAGATAGAACCTGCTGATTATGCGGTTTATGTGGAGCAAAAGGAGAGGGAAAGAGAAGACGTAAAGGTGATTCCTCCAAAGGCTGAGGAGGTAAAAAAATAAGCCGTTACTGTTATAAAAAAAGAAGCCGTCTCAATACTTAAATTTTGAGACGGTTTT
>NZ_NOXV01000089.1 GCF_002251835.1 Flavobacterium cyanobacteriorum | reverse complement strand
TTTATTGATTTTTAATCAATTATATTTTTTGTCGTGTACTAAAACATTTTATATTTTCTTTTTTTTCTTTCAAAAAGACATCATAATTTGAGTTCTCTTCAAGTTTATAAAAAAATTTGCCTCCAAAATTTATTGTTAGACCATTATGATTTTCTCCAAAAATATATGGTAGTGAATTTTGATGTATATATATCGCTGCTAATACCATGTTTTTATAAAAATCTTTCTTTTAGTTCATACATTCTTGCTATAAGATTTTCAAACTCCAATGTCTCTCCATAAATCATAAAGTCCTGCATGGCTTGGTAGTCTTTTTTCCAAAGTTCAGTTACTTCAGCTGGTGGAATGAAATTTATTGTTTGTGGTGTGTGTAAATCATACGAAATCCCTCTTATAGGTGTGTATTTACTTCGGTGTTGGACTAGTGTTTCGAATAGTTCCTTATTTTTTATTGCTTCTTTTCCATAATCGTGGTCCATTAGTTTTTCTATATCGTAAAGATGTCTTGACATTCTGTAATGTCTTATGTTTTCGGTTGGCTTTAGAAATTCTTCATGCAGTAACATTATTTTTTCTAAAAAGGTTTTGGTTGGTACAACTACAATTACTTCAAATGGTTGAATGGTGAAAGCTTGTTCCGGATATATTTGGCCAATGATTGATTGAATTTCTTTTTGTTCGTTTGGCTCTAGCAAAGCTCTTGCTCCTAATTCAATGATAACCCTTTGCGGAATGTATTCTCCTGGTTCCACTATTGAGTTGTATTCTAATTCTATACGATGTGGATCACTGGTATCATCTATTTCATCATCAAAGATTAAATTATAATTTTCTTTATTTACTCCCAGCTTTTCTAGTTCTGAAATCAATTCTTCTTTAAATTCTCCGACTATAAAATTACCCGAAGCTTTACGAAGTTTTTTTATTTGTGTTTTTGATAACTCGCCTTCAAATCCTATGATTGTTCTATCAATGGATAAGTCAATATCTTCTGAGAAACGTTCTATTAAGTTATAGGCTTTGCTTAATGATGTGCCACCTTTAAAAACTAAATGTGGTGCAAATTTTGAAGAAAATATTGCTTTTAACGTAATGGTTACCCACCAATCTTTTTCAATTGTATCGGTTGGAAGTCCTGTTTGATTGTTGACTTGGTTTAGTATTTCAAGCCGTCTTTTTTCGGATAGTTTAAGCCACTCGTTCATATTAGTCTTTATTTATTAATTCAAGGATTGTATTTCTAATCCATGTTGGTGCTGCAACACTATCTTCTTTTATGCTTTCAATGGACATTTGGTGTAATACTTTTTTAATTTTTTGTTTAGCATTTTCATCTACATTGTCTTTGCCTAACTCTTTTAATCCTTGGATTACAATGTTGAGTTTTTTATCTTTAATAGTTAGATTTTTGGGAGTGGTTTTTTTGAATGTGATGGTTCTTTTGCCAACTTTAATTTTTCTTGGTGCTCCATCAGTCAAATAGACTACATTCATAGGTACTTGTGTTGATAAGCCAAGTTGTTGCAATGCTTGTACACCTGTAGAAATTATTCTTGCTTTATCTCTTTTTGCTATGGCTACTGCAATTTCTTCTGTCGAAGGGAATAGGGGTCCAAGGATTTTATCGTTTTTGGGATATAGATAAATACCGTGTGCTAAGCGAATTAAAACCTCTTTTTTTTCTAATCGCAATAATACCTTTTTTACATTTTCGGCAGTACCGAACTCTATAAAATCGGCTATAAATAGAATACTTCCTTTTTTTAAAGATTTTATTTTTTCTTCTATTTGATTGTGAATAGATTGTGGTTTCATTTTGATGTTATTTTTGTCCCAAATTTAGTAAAAAAATGGGACAAAAAACATTTGATGTGATTATTTTTGTTAAGGAATAGAAATTACAAAAAGGATAAGTATTTGTATTTATTATTAAGCAAAGTTTTTATATCACTTAAAAGCTTTTCTTTATGTAGAAATGTTGACTGAAAAAGTAAATTATATATAGCTATCATAGAGAATTTAAAAAATAAATTAATATTCTTTTTGTTCCAAAAATATAGCTTACCATTTATTCTATAAATAAAGCCCTCGAAAGTTGTAATTCCATTTTTATACTTCACAACACTGAAAACATTACAATTGATGTTTTTAATTTCATCAGGATGTAAAATTTCCATTTCATTTATCATTTGTTTAAACTCAAATTTTTTATTTGACTTCAACATTCTTCCTTTTCTTTCGGTTTTATAAACTTCTTGTGAAAAATTAATATTCTCTAGTTGTAACAACCAACAGTTATTCTTTTTAAGTTTCCCAAGGTTTATTTTATTTTTTACAACAAACTCCTTTAGTAGATATTCTTGAACTATAGCATTTTTTCGTAAAAAACGAAAAAATTTAAAAGATGACATTTCAAAAAATGGCTCATATGGATTAATGTTATCAATATCCTTGACATTATCATCTTTTTTGTGAAAGTCAAACGCTTTTTTATGGGCTACATACATCAAAGTGTGGTGAATACCATTTTCACCAAAACTGAATGTATATTTTTCTCGGTTTTCGTTAGGTTGAGTATAAAAGAAGAAGTTTGGAAATTCCAAAATAGTAATACTTTAAATTAATTTAAATGACACTATCCCAAAAAGTGTGTAAGTTTAAAAATAACGGGGTTTGA
>NZ_NOXV01000092.1 GCF_002251835.1 Flavobacterium cyanobacteriorum | reverse complement strand
GTTAATATTAAAATATCCCGCCATGGCGGGATATTTTAATATTAACAACTACTGTTTAAATATCTTGGGACAGCAGGATTGTTATGACATGGCGGCAGGTTGAGTTCATCTTTAGTAGGGATACCATCACCATCATCGTCAGTATCAAGGTAGTTTTTGATACCATCATTGTCGGTATCCAGATCTTCCGGCGATCCGGTGCCCTGTTTTTCATTTTTTGTCAAAATTCCGTCGTTATCATCGTCAACATCCCTGTAATTGGCTATGTCATCATCATCGCTGTCATAATCATCAATATCAGCGAAACCACCTGTTTCATTGACAGAAAGTACTCCATCACGGTCATTATCTGCCCGCTGTATGGCAAAAAGCTTGAAACTGAAAATGAGGCTGGAATAAGACGGGATCCCCACCCTTGAAATATTATAGTAACCGAGGCCAGAAGGAAGGAACATTACGCCTGCCCCGTAATCGGAAAACGAAGCCGGGTCCTGGGGATTGGTATTGGTTTCTATACCTGCTTTAAACAAGGGTATGATTTCCTGCCATCCTTCAATAGTTGAAAGCAGGGAAGAATAATTGGCGGGGAAAGGTACATAAGTGAATTGTTCAGTATCGAGCCTGATACCTCTGTAAGATATAAAGACATTATCAGCCTTAATCGGGGCACTGCCTACACCTTCATTGAAAGTAATATAATAAACCGTATAATCTACATTATTACTCCTCACGATTTTCTGCTGTAGCGGATACTCTGTCTGGTCCCAGATGGAAACCTGCGGCGTATCAGGCCCTATAGAGTCAATAACAACATCCCAGGTAGTTTCATCGACAACCATATAGGTTTTCTTGAGGAAATTTTCTATATCGGCTTTCTCAGACGCATACTGCACCGCATAATCCCTTGGCGGGGCTTCTCCGTTATTATTGTCCGGGCTGCACGATATGACATATACCGAAAGAGCCATCAGAACCCAACCCTTTAAAATTCTCTTCATTTTAATTTTTTTTAATGGCGCAAGATACGATTTTCCTGTATTTTTGTATGGCTAATAACAGCGATTTTTAGGATTTAGTATGAGGATTGATAAATATTTATGGTGTGTCCGCTACTATAAAACCCGCAGTATTGCCACTCAGGCATGCCAGAAAGGGCATATAACTGTCAACGGCCAGCAGGCAAAACCTTCAAGGGAAGTTTTCCCCGGTGATAAGGTTGCTGTACGTAAAGACCAGATAAATTATACACTTACTGTACTCGATGTACCGCCCAACCGTGTAGGGCCAAAGCTGGTAGATATTTACCGTAAAGACGAAACCCCGGCCGAAGCTTTCGGGCACCTTGAAATGCTCAGGCTTTCCAAAGAACATTACAGGGCTAAAGGTACCGGCAGGCCCACAAAGAAAGATAGGCGCGACCTTGACGGTTACGAAATTGGCGCTGCTGACGACGACTTGGACTTGTAGCAGTATTTACATAAAATAACTATAGTATGAATATTATTCTTACCAGGAATGAAATAGAACATAAGATACGGCGGATAGCTTACCAGGTATATGAAACCTTTGCCGATGAGCAGGAAGTGGTGATTTCCGGCATTGCGGGCAACGGCTATATTTTTGCCAAAAAAATAGGCGCCCAGCTTGAGGATATATCCGGGCTGACCGTTACCCTGTGCGAGGTGAGGATAAATAAGCAAAACCCGCTTGAAAAAGTAGAAACATCATTGCCATCGGAAGCTTACGCTAACAAATGCCTGGTACTTGCTGATGATGTGCTGAGCACTGGTACCACTCTTATATATGGTGTAAAACATTTTCTTGAAGTCCCGCTAAAGAAATTCAAAACAGCTGTGCTGGTTGACCGTAATCATAAGCAATACCCTGTTAAGGCCGATTTTAAAGGGCTTTCGCTGTCTACATCTTTGCAGGAGCATATACAGGTAGTGTTTGGGGAGGAAGAATATGCCAGCCTTAGCTAACAAGCTGAATGATTTGTTCTACTACCGCACCGGGTGTTTTATCATCTACGTTTATGATATGTTTTGCCTGGTAGTAGTACCAGCTGCGGTCAAAAAGATGCTTGGCGACAAATTCCCGAAAGGTTCCGCCGTCCTGACCTGCCACCTGTGGCCGGTATGCGGTATTGCCTTGAAGGCGCTTCACAAGCTCATCGATGCCTGCTCTCAGGTAAACTGACACTACATCATCACGCCTTAGGAACAAATGATTGTTAGCATAACAGGGTGTGCCGCCGCCCAGGCTCAATACAAAGCTGTCGCCGGTGTCCAAAATGGTTTTTAACAGCTCATGTTCTGTTTTCCTGAAATAGACTTCGCCCTTTTCGGTAAACAATTGAGGGATTGATTTTGCTGTATGCCGTTCCATAAGGGTATCAAGGTCATAATGCTTTAGGCCGAGTGTAAGTGCAGCTAATGAGCCTGTTGTGGTCTTGCCGGAAGCCATATAGCCGGCTAAAATTATCTTTTTCATATAATAATACCTTACAAGCGAAGGCGTTATACAAACACATTTAAAAAAACTCAAATTTATAACATTTTCGCTTTGAATAATAAATAATACATCCGTATATTTGCACCCGCATTCAGGAAGTGATAATTTTCAGGACTTGGTAGCTCAGCCGGTAGAGCACATCACTTTTAATGATGGGGT
>NZ_NOXV01000069.1 GCF_002251835.1 Flavobacterium cyanobacteriorum | reverse complement strand
GGTTATTTTTATAGGGGAAATTGAAATTAATCAAGTTGAGTTTATTATTTTTTAAAATATCCATATTCTTTGTCAACTAAAATTCGTCTATCAAGATAGCAATTAAATTTTTCACAAGACGTCTCGGGTAATAATGTACAACTAAAACAAGCTGAAAGATTCAGATTTGCTACTCCTTGTCCGTGTGTATGGTAACAAATCGGGTCTGTCGCACAATCAGTAGCACGCATCATTGCTGATTCAATTAGTTTTCCAATTCTGTTGTCATCGCAAATTGATGTTATGCCGCCATAACTTCCTTCTGAACCTGCAACTGTGTAAATCATAACACCATTCATACCTAGTCCTTCATCAATATAAAGCCTCTCTTGAATTGAGGTTGATGGATAACCGCACAAGTATTCTAATTCTTTGATGATTAAATGAGAAAATGTATGTATCAAAACATATTTTGGATTCAATTCAAAGTCTTCGCTAAACGCAGATTCAAATTGTCGTTTGTTGCCGATTAGGATAGAAATTCGTTCTTGAATTTTCGTGTTTGACTTAATCCAATTATCCAAAACATTATTGTCAAACTCGAAGAAAATTCCTTCACCAAAACTTTCAATCGCTGGTAAATACTTTGCAGTTTTGCCGTAAGTAGAAGTAAATTTCTTTACAATACTTTCTTTTGTCGCCTTTTCGGGGTCTTCATCTTGTAAAATTTGACTTGATGAAATTGGTTCTTGACGTGTGAAAGAAGTTTGAACAGACGTAATTTTGATTTTATCCATTTTGAAAATGGATTTTATCAGATCATTTTGAAAAAATGATTGGTTTATTTTATTGAAGATTAACTTATCTTCAATTTTTTGGGGTAATTCTTTACTTGTGATGAAATTATATTCATCAAATCTGTATTGATTTTCTGTTTTCGCAATTTCTGCCTCACGTTCACTGAAATTGTTATCAATTAAATTTTGAATTGTTTTAATTTCAAATTTAATGTTGTGCGATTCTTGTAAAATGTCTATAATTACCTCTGATGAATAACCTTTTTGCGAATAGGTTTTTATTTTGTCAATTAAATAAGTATTCAATTCATCATTTGCAGGAATGTAAATACTTGACAAAATATTTGGATAGTAAACACTATTGCTCGAACGAATAACTGGTTTAAACAAAATGTCCGTTTCCTTGGTGTTCGGAATTAAATCTTGAATTTTTATTCTCAAATTAAACAAACCTGAAAGCGTTGTAAAGTTTAATTGTTCACCGTCTTTTCTTTTTGCAATTATCCAAATACCTTTTAAATCATCTAATTTGTCAGAGGTTTTGTATTCAAAAATTGCATCTTCTGGAACTTGAATATTTGCAAGCGTGATAATATCTTCTTCACTTACGGTTTCCTTAGGTTCTTTTTTATCATCTTTTTTCGTGTTTCTAAACATTGCCCATTTATCCCAAGGAATATCGGCAATTTCACCATTAGGCGAAGTGAGAATAAAACGCACTTGTTCTAAATCATAAAACTTTCTTTTTTTCTCTCTATTCTGGACATAACAATGGCAACATTTGGGCGGAAAAAAATTGTCTTTATGTTCTGAATTAACATTGTTTTCCCAATTCTTTTTCCACCTGTCAATTCTATCAAAACGATTACAATTATTACAATAAAACCATTCGGGAAAATACTTTGCAGATAAAAACGCAAATTGATTTTCGGGTTTAAAACCTTGTTTTAAGTCATTAACAGGGATTTTTACCAAGTGTTCTAATTCTTGAAAATACCTGCTTAAACGATTTTTAAAACGCTTATCAACGATAAAATTATGTTCTTCAAACTTTCCGTTTATGGTTCGGAAAAATGGCCACTCATTGAAACTGTCAATCAATATTGAACCGTCTCTTGTTTCAATAATAGAACCAACACCACCATAAGAACTGATAGCTTTTCTTGTTTGTATTTGCTCAAATTGTCCCATTATTTATTTATAATTTTTACAATGCTGTTTGTATCTATTTCTCTCATTGACATCATCAAACTCCAATCATCTAAATCAGATATTTTTTTAATCAGAATTTTGTAAGTCAAATCGCCTTCTTTGGTTGTCCATTTTTCGGATAGAACTTTCAATTTTTCCAAAGCATATTCCAACTGCTTTTTGTTTTTGATTCGATCTGAAATGAAGTTTTCAAGTTCCTTATAATCTCCAGTAAAATCTTTTGCTCGTTTGTCTAAATACAAACCTTGTTTGTGTCTGACGTAACAAACTAACAAACTTGCTAAAACTTTATCCAAAGCAATTTCAGTAAATGGCGTAACGCTCAACGGCTCTACAAATTTATAATACGCGTTATTAAAAGGAACATAATTTTCAAAGTACGATTTGTCTCTTGAACGATTAGCGTCCAATAAATTTATTACAATTCCTTTGTCTTTTCGTCCTACACGACTTGAAGCCTGAATATATTCTGCAACATTTTTTGGTTGTCCGTTCATCAACATTACATTCAATCGTTCAATATCAATACCAACGGAAAACATATTTGAAGCCAAAACCAAATCAACCGTGTTTTGAACGAAAGCCATATTGTCTTTGACAACCAAACTAAACGGCATCTCTAATTCGTTTAATAATTTTTTGTTTAGTACACGACAAAAAATATAATTGATTAAAAATCAATAA
>NZ_NOXV01000097.1 GCF_002251835.1 Flavobacterium cyanobacteriorum | reverse complement strand
CAAGAAAAACGTAAAAAAACCGTCTCAAGTTGTGAGACGGCTTCTTCTTTTTTGAATTTGTCTTTATCCTTCTTTTTAGACAGCTTTTTCAAAAGGGCTTTTTTTTCTTTAACCCTTTTAATCTGCTCGTCCATGTTATACATAAAGCTGTTGTTGAGGCAGTGCCTTTTTGCCTCTTCATACAGGCCGATAGCTGTGCTGTACATTTCATATTTTTCATACAGCACACCCTTAAGGTAGGTTAGTAACGCTGTGTCAGCGCCTTTAACATTCTGGCCTTTCTCTATTATATTGTGCGCTTCCTCAAGCTCGCCCAAATGTATCAGCAGGCGTGCCAGGTGGCCATATACAGGGGCATAGTTCCTGTCCAGGTACAATGTCATCCTGTAATAATACTCGGCCTGCCTGTAGTCCTCAAGCTGCTCTTCATATATACGGCCCATAAGGCAGTGCGCGCCGGCATGCTCATCATCTGCCGCAATAACATATTGCAGCTTCTCTATGCACTCATCCACATCGTAAGGGTATTTATCCCTTGCCTGGATGTACATCACTTCGTAGGTATTAATTCCCATAGCTCTTATTGTTTGCCGTTTCCGGCTTTTTGTTATACTTTATCCTTTGTCCATACGGACTATTTTTGGCATAAATGTGCCTAATACATCCACCAGTTCCGTTTGCAGCGCCATAACTTTCCTTATATCCTTGTAAGCCATAGGCGCTTCGTCAAGGCCTGCCCCAAGCAGCGTTACCCCATTATCTTTCAGCACCTTTTTAAGTTCGCTTTGTGTAATGGTCTTCTTGGCTACTGTGCGCGACATCTGCCGGCCAGCACCATGTGATGCTGAACTTAATGACAGCGGGTTGCCCTTGCCCTTTACAATATAGCCGGGTGCAGTCATAGACCCAGGAATGATACCCAGCACATTTTCCTGTGCCGGTGTGGCGCCTTTACGGTGCACAATCAGTTCCTGGCCATCAACAATTTCTTTCCACGCAAAGTTGTGGTGGTTCTCTATCATGGCCATTGGCCGCTCACCCATAGCTTTGGCAATACGGCGGTGGATGTCGTGGTGGCATGCCGAGGCATAATCACCGGCCAGGTTCATGGCCAGCCAGTACTCCTGCCCGTCGTGCGTGTCAAGGTCAAGCCAGCCCAAATGGCGCGCCTCCTTAGGCAGGGGCGTGTGCTTCATCGCAAGGTCGGTCCAGTTTTTGGCTATGTTAGCGCCAAGCCCGCGCGACCCGCTGTGCGACAGTACGCCCACATACTTACCCGCTGGCACGTTAATTTGGTTGTTATCACTTAGCACTTCTACAATGCCAAATTCCACAAAGTGGTTACCCCCGCCCGAGCTGCCCAGCTGTTGCCACGCTTTGTCCTTAAGCCGCTTTACAAACGGGATGGTGCGGAACTCATCCCGCTCAAAAAGCTCATGGTCGCCAGGGTTCTTCTGCACCTCGTTGGGGCCGAACTTTGTGTGGTTCTGCAGTATGTTCACATACTTGTCCTGGTGCCCCTCAATATAAGAGGGGTCAACATCAAATATGCTCAGGCACATGCGGCAGCCTATGTCCACACCTACGCCATACGGTATTACGGCATTTTCAGTAGCCAGCACACCGCCTATCGGTAACCCGTAACCGGAGTGGCCGTCAGGCATCAGCGCACCTTTTTTGGAAACCGGAAGCTTCAGCGCCGTGAACAGCTGCTCCTTGGCGCCTTCCTCAATCTCATTTTCACCAAAAATGGTAAAAGGCGCACGCGTAGCGTTTAATGCACGGGCTTCGGTCTTTTTAGCTTCGAGTAATGCCTCGGCTATTTTGCCAAACATACCGTGGCCGATGAACAGCTCCGGATTGTCAACCACCCCTTTCAGGTGGCCCAAAACCTTTTGTTTGGTTTCTTTCTTAAAATGCGTTTGCGCCACATCAAGCGCAATACTTATTGATTTATTCTGTGGGTAGCCTATATCTATCAGGTCCTTATCCTTTAATTTTAATTTTGCCATTTTTTTTAATTTTTTTACAGGCCTGCTTGCCGTGGTCTTTCTTTGTCAGGATAATTAACTATATGAAGAAGCTCTATAATTTATTAGATATTCTTCCTTCGTCAGAATGACAAAGCTTACCCGGGACATTTTATATCGCATTATCACAAGCCCTTATCAGTATTTGCATTAGCACATTAACTAGTACAAACCACCAAAAGCTTAACTCTTTTTCAGGAACCTGATGAACAGCAACATCTGCTTCTGCAGGAGGAGCATAATCCTCATGATAATCTAAAACAAGTCCTTCCTGCTTAGCCCACAAAGCCACTATTTCTTCTGCTTCGGCAGAAATAAAGTCATTGTACTTAGCTTTTGCCTGAACAATGGCTTTTGTTTCAGGGATTACTTGCAGCGTGGCAAGTATTTCAAAGCCTTTTACACCTGGTGTGAATTTCCTTAGCGAGAAGATAGCCGAGTGGCCGTCCATACAATCATAAGTATAATCTGCCACACAGTGTTCCATTTCATAACCTTCTTCATACAAAGCCACTGAGTTTTGCCAAAAATGAGAAAGTAGTTGCGGTAACAAATTTTGGCTGAGTTTGAGAAAAGGCAGTACCTCACCAAAGATGGCAGGTAAGCACCGGCTGCCGGGCTTAGCCCT
>NZ_NOXV01000190.1 GCF_002251835.1 Flavobacterium cyanobacteriorum | reverse complement strand
TTATTGATTTTTAATCAATTATATTTTTTGTCGTGTACTAAACAAAATTAATTAAAACTTCAGTGTAGCGCCCAGCAGGAAGTTGATGCCTGCCTGGGGATAATAGCCTGCGCCTTCAAAGGTTTGTACAGAGCCGGGTGTGGGGCCTTCGGCATCATAGGTGTAAAAGTAGCCGTTGGATTCATACTCGTAATTGAATACATTATTTACCAGGCCTGAGAGTGTAATTGTTTTTACAAAAGTATTTGTCCGGAATTCATAGGATACATTCAGGTCGGTAGTGGCATAGCTGTCCAGTTTTGACTGCTCCGAATCAATATTGCCCATGTACTGCTCGCCGACAAACTTATTGAGGAGCGATAGCTGCAACCCCTTAACGGGCAAAAATGTGAGTATGGAGCCTACCACCACATTGGGCGAAAAGGCAATATTGGTATTACCGAGGTTCTGCAGCTGCCCGTCCCGCTGGAAATAAAAGTCAATGTTTTTATTGGTGCTTATCGCCACATTCGGGCTGAATATAATTTTATCGGTCAAAGCGATGACAGCATCTGCTTCAACACCTAAGCGGTAGCTGTCACCGCTGTTGGTATATATCGGCGCGCCCACATCGTTTAGCGCCCCGGTGAGTACCAGCTGGTCTTTATAGCGCATGTAGTAGCCGTTGAGGTTCAGCTTTACTTTATTCCCGGCGTAGCGCCATCCCAGCTCAAAATCATTAAGCCTTTCCGGCTTAAAGCTGCCGTTCTCATAATCATCCCTGCGTGGTTCGCGGTTGGCCCTGGCATAGGAGAAATAAATGTTGTTTTTGCTGTTCAGCGTATAGGTAAACCCTGCTTTTGGGTTAAAAAAGTCAAACACATCATCAACAGGTTCTGCCAAAACCCCGTCAGCTTTATAGGTAACTTTCCTGTATTGCAGGTCGCCGAAAAGGCTGAGTTTTTCCAGTACCTGCCACGTTGCTTTACCAAAAATATTAAAATCGGTCTTCCTGGCCGTGTCATCATAATACCGGTCATCAGGCCGCCTGTTGCCTGAATATTCCGACCATATAACCTTACCGAAATGGCTGCCGTCATAGCGGTTCCACCCACCGCCCAGGATTATATTCCCTTTGCTGTGGTTATAGTTAACCGAGAAAGTGGTGCCGTAAAAATCATTGTCAAGCCATTTTTGGGTAATGAGGTCACCGGCCGATACCGCTACACCGTTTATTATGGCGGGCTGCAGGCCATATTCTGCAAAATCGGCACCGTCACGATAATTTTCAAAATAGCCGCTCCCTTTGGTATAATGCAAGGCCACATTGGTGTTCCAGCTTCCGGAGAGCTTCTCGCTCCAGTGCAGCTGGTAGTGGTCCTGCCTGTAGTTGTCGGTTTCGTTGTCATAAAACCGGATATTACCCTCCTCGTCAGTATACTGGCCTGAAACATTATATGTGCGGTTATTGGCAAGCTTCTCCGGGTCTTCAAGGCCGTTCCATGCCTGGTAGGTTTTTTCGGTACCGCCAAATACAAGCGCTTTTACCAGTGTGGTATTACCCACATAAGTTCCCTGGAGGAAATAGGATTTAAGGTCGGCTGAGGCACGGTCTATATATCCTTCTGATACAATGTTTGATAACCTTCCGGCCAGCTCGAACCTGTTGGCCAGCAACCCGGTTGTAAATTTGACCGTATGTTTCCTCGAATTAAAACTCCCGAAGGAATTAGCGATTTCCCCGCCTGCCTCATGGCTGTACGAATCGGTAAGCACGTTAAGGCTGGCCCCGAAAGCACCTGCGCCATTGGTTGATGTGCCCACCCCGCGCTGTAGCTGTATGCTCTGTGCCGATGAGGCAAAATCACCAAGGTTCACCCAAAAGGTACCCTGCGATTCGGCATCGTTATAAGGGATGCCGTTGAGGGTTACATTGATCCGCGATGCATCAGAACCCCGCACCCGCATATAGGTGTAGCCAATGCCGTTGCCCGCATCGGTAGTGGTAACTACCGATGGGAGCACATTAAGCAGCACAGGGATGTCCTGCCCCAGGTTTCGCGGGGCCAGATCTTTCTGTGTTATATTGCTGAATGTAACGGGAGTTTGCGCCGTAGCGCGGACCGACTGCACCAGTACTTCATCAAGTTTATAGGCGTCTGTTGAGTCTTTTTTAACTTCCTGGGCGTAAGCAGTAACAGAAAGTAAAGCAATACCGGTTGTTAATAAAGTTTGCCCGGCTTTCCGGGGAGCGATGAGGCTTAGCAGCCAGGCGGTGTTTAAATACATTTTCATCCGTAAAAATTTTACGAATAAAAGGGGCAATTATTCTTATGTTATTAAATAATTGATTTGTCAAAAAGCCCAGTTAAGGCGTACTCCTGTAACTGTCTTTATTGTTCCCTTGGCGGCATTACCCGCCCAGGTTCTTTGGATATGATCTCAGCTCGTTTATTTGGAGCACCCCTTTGAGACGGTGCAAATTTAATATTAAATTTCAGATTTCATAGTATAGATTCCAGATTTATCCCACAGGCCTAAGTATTGTGAATTCTCCGAATCTAAAATCTAAGATCTGAAATCTAAATTAATGAAGTGGTTTAAACTTATTTGTTAAATAAAAAAGGGTTGA
>NZ_NOXV01000096.1 GCF_002251835.1 Flavobacterium cyanobacteriorum | reverse complement strand
CATCGCACTAAAGAAATTTAATAAAATAAAAGTTTAAACCACTTCAACGTAACAAGATGAAAAAACTAATCACCATCATTTTCTTTTTTGCAGCGGCGCCTTTTTTTGCCCAGACAGGTATAATAAGGGGTACTGTGACTGACAAGCAATCGGAAACAACAATCCCGGGTGCGACCGTTACCCTAAGCGATGTGGAAGGCATAACAGCCGTAACAGATGAAAAAGGTAACTTTGAACTTAAGGATGTGCCTGTAGGCAGGCATACGGTATCTGCCTCATTCATGGGGTACGAAAACATTTCACTTCCAGAAATTGAAGTAACAACCGGTAAAGATGTAATCCTGAACATTTCACTGCAGGAATCTTTCAACAAACTGGAGGAAGTGGTTATATCTTCAGAAAGAAGCAAGGCAAAAGCCATCAATAACATGGCCGCGGTATCGGTACGACAGTTTACTACTGAAGAAGTATCACGCTACGCTGGGGGCCGTAGCGATGTAGCCCGCCTTGCTTCTAATTTTGCCGGAGTATCAACTGCCGATGACAGCCGTAATGATATTGTAGTAAGGGGTAACTCTCCTACAGGGCTGCTATGGCGGCTCGAAGGTGTCCCTGTACCCAGCCCTAACCACTTTTCTACCCTGGGCACTACAGGAAGCCCCGTATCAGCATTAAACCCAAACATGCTGGCTAATTCTGATTTTATGACATCAGCATTCCCTGCAGAATATGGTAATGCATTGGGCGGTGTTTTTGACCTCAACTTAAGGAAAGGGAATACACAGGACTATGAATTTATGGCAGGCTTAGCAGCCTATCCCGGCGCCGAATTTGTAGCCGAAGGGCCACTGCTCAGGGAAAATGGCGGGTCGTTCCTGGTGGCCGCACGTTATGGAATTGCCGGATTACTGGGCCTTGGCGGCACAAGCGCACAACCCAACTACAGCGATTTGTCCTTCAACATCAACTTCGGTAAAACCAAACTTGGTACAATATCAGCATTTGGTATTTATGGACAATCAGATATTGATTTCCTTGGTGATGAGATAGACGAAAAAGACCTTTTTGCCGCTAAAGATGCCGATTCGTTTGTAGAATCAGGTTTCTATGCATTTGGCTTAAAACATTCCATTGATATAGGCAGCAGCTCCTATTTAAAAACGGTTCTAAGTACATCATCGTCCCGCAACACTTACGATGAAGACCGCTACTTTAACCTGGACACACCGGCTGAGTTCAAAATCCGCTTTACAGAAGCGGATAATACTGAAAGCAGGGTCACATTCTCAACATTATTCAACTCCAAAATAAGTAGCAGGCTTACCCTGAGGACTGGAGTATTGCTGGAACGTTTTACACTCGATGCCAAACAGAAAGACAGGGACGAGCAGGACGATAATGATGGTGACGGATTACCGGATTTGGTAACCCAGCTGGATAATAACGGAAGCTATACCATTGCCCAGCCCTATGCGCAGGCACAAGTGAGGCTTACAGAAAAACTTACGCTTAATGCAGGGCTACACGGGCAATATTTTTCTGTGAATGAGCAGCTGGTTGCTGAACCCAGGGCTTCACTGACTTATGCTTTCAATCCTAAAAGCTCACTTAACGTAGGCTACGGCCTACACCACCAGAATGTAGCAGCTCCTTTATTGTTCCTCAAGGAAAACGTAAATGGTACATTACTCGAAACCAATCGGGATCTTGACCTGGTAAGGAGCAGCCACTATGTAATAGGCTATGACTTCCGCTTTGCGCCTAAATGGAGGGCAAAAACAGAAGTATATTACCAGGATATTGACAAAGCCGCCGTGGAGCGTACACCAACAAGCTATTCATCGTTAACCGAAGGCGCAGATTTTACATTCTCACGTGACAAGACATCGCTGGTAAGCCGCGGTACAGGCTACAATACCGGTATTGAACTAACAGTTGAAAAGTTCTTCAGCCAGGGATATCATGCGCTGTTCACTACCTCCCTGTTTGAAAGCAAGTACAAAGGCAGTGACGGCATAGAGCGTAACTCACCTTTTAACAACGGATATGTCATAAACTTCCTTGCCGGAAAAGAGTTTGCCATTGGCAAAGCAAAACAAAATGTCTTCTCTGTTAATACCAAGTTCACAACCGCCGGTGGGCGCTATTATTCACCGGTTGACCTGGAAGCCTCAAGGGCTGCCGGCTATGAAATACGCGATGAGCGCAACGCCTACAGCCAGCAATACGACCCTTACCTCAGGATAGACCTTAGGCTGGGCATGAAGCTAAACAGTAAGTCAAAAAAGACATCACACCAGTTTTATGTAGATTTCCAGAACATAACCAACAATACAAACGTATTTACAAGGGACTATAACAGGCTCACACAAAATGTAAACCAGATAGACCAAATAGGCTTTGCACCGGATTTTGGCTACAGGTTCCAGTTTTAATTTAAAAACAGCGTTACGTTTGGAGATTCCGGCTGCATCTTTTACAGGTGCGCCGGTTTCTCTTTTTTGGAGCTTTTTCCTGCTGTACGCTATATCTCCCCGCCGCGAAAGCAGGCGGCGGGGAGGAT
>NZ_NOXV01000084.1 GCF_002251835.1 Flavobacterium cyanobacteriorum | reverse complement strand
CGTCCTTACTGCACCCTGATAAAAGCAGTACTAACGCAAAGGTGACTGGTAGTTGTTTCATTTTAATTGGTTTTATGCGAAAAAATTAATTTTGTTGATTATAAAGATAATCAAAAGTTAAACCATTTAAAAAATGCAAAGATTTTCTTATTTTTGGAGCATTACACATTATGACAGAAGAAAAAGTAATACTTGTAAACGAAAAGGATGAGCAGGTAGGCCTGATGCCGAAACTGGAAGCGCATCAAAAGGCAATGCTGCACCGGGCTTTCTCGGTTTTTATACTGAACTCCAAAAACGAGATAATGCTGCAGCAGCGGGCTGCTACCAAATACCACTCGCCACTGCTGTGGACAAATACTACCTGCAGCCACCAGCGTGAGGGTGAAACCAACCTCCAGGCCGGAAGCCGCAGGCTGATGGAAGAAATGGGTTTTGTTACAGAACTTAAGGAGCTTTTCTGGTTTATATATAAAGCCCCTTTTGATAACGGCCTTACCGAGCATGAGCTTGACCATGTAATGATTGGCTACTATGACGGCGAGCCCGACATTAACAGGGAGGAAGCCGAAAGCTGGAAATGGATGGGTATTGATGAGGTAAAGGAAGATATGGCGCAGAACCCCGAACTTTATACAGTGTGGTTCAGGATTATTTTTGATGAATTTTACCATTACCTTGAAGCACATAAATTATAATTAAACGAACAATCGATATATGAAGGTTACCGTAAGCAGGAGCGCCCATTTTAATGCCGCGCACCGCCTGTACAGGAAAGACTGGCCCGATGAGAGGAACCAGGCCGTTTTCGGTAAATGCAGCAATCCTAATTTTCATGGGCATAACTATGAGCTTATAGTAAATGTGAAGGGTGAAATTGATCCTGAAACAGGGTATGTTATGGATATGAAAATATTGAAGGATATTATTGCGCAGGAAGTTGAAGAGCCATTTGACCATAAGAACCTTAACCTTGAAGTGCCTGACTTTGCTGACCTGAACCCTACTGCCGAAAATATTGCAGTGGTTATTTGGAACAGGCTGCGAAGGCGAATTGAGAACACAATGGAACTTGAGGTGGTATTATATGAAACGCCACGCAACTTTGTAACCTATAAAGGCGAATAGTATGGATACACCTTTGTACCCTTTAGTTTTTAAACCTATACTGCAGGACAGGATATGGGGCGGGACAAAATTAAGAACCGAGCTTGGAAAAGAAAATCTTCCGACCGAAACTACGGGTGAAAGCTGGGAATTGTCAGCTGTAGAGGGTAATGTAAGCATAGTGGCTAACGGCAGCTTTGCCGGTGAGCCTCTTACTGCATTGCTGGAGAGGTATCCTCAAGAGATACTCGGGCGGGACGTATTTAGCAGGTTTGGCCGCCAGTTTCCGTTATTGTTCAAATTCCTTGACGCACGCCAAGACCTTTCGATCCAGGTTCACCCTAATGATGAGCTGGCCCGGAAAAGGCATAATTCTTTTGGGAAGACAGAAATGTGGTATGTGATGCAGGCAGACAAAGGCGCACGCATTATAGTAGGCTTCAAACAAAAGTCGGGCCCTGAGCAGTACCTTGAGCATTTAAAGAATAAGGACCTGATTAAGATACTTAATGAGGTACAGGTAAACAAAGGAGATGTATTTTTTCTGGAAACAGGTACTATACATGCCATAGGCGCAGGTATAATGATAGCCGAAATACAGCAAACATCTGATATTACTTACAGGATTTATGACTGGGACAGGGTAGATGCTTCGGGTAAATCGAGGGAACTGCATGTTGACCTTGCCCTTGATGCCATGAACTACAATACAACGGATACACAAAAAAGTTATGACAGCGAAAAGAACAGCAGCAATATAATGGTTGACTGCCCCTATTTTACCACAGGTTTTTTACCTCTTGAAGGTAAGGTGGAAGTGCATAAAGAGGGCAGGAGCTTTACTGTTTATATAGGTACTGAAGGTGCTTTTACTGTAAAAGCTGACGGGCAGGAGCATAATTTTAAAAAAGGGGATACAGTACTTATGCCGGCAGCACTCAAAGATTTTAGCCTTGAAGGCAATGCTTCGTTGCTTGAAGTTTATATAAGGTGATGGCACTACAAGTAAATTAATAATTGTAATTTTGTAAAAAATTAAACAGAATAAATATGGCAAGCGTTAGGAATTTAAAGAAGGATATCAATTTTGTACTGGGTGATATCATAGAGGCAGTATATCTGTGGGAACTGGCCAATACGGGCAAGCCCACAAAAGAATCAGAAGCAGTAGTAGATGAAGCTATAGTTACTTTTGATAACCTCATGAAAAAGATCAACCAGAAAGGTGTTGAGGATAAGAAAGAGCACTTCAGGCAAATCAATAAAGAATTAGAAGAAGCTGCTACACAACTTGTTGGGAAAATCAATCAGTTAGCGTAAAGAATTTCATAAAAAATTACGGAAATTGTTTTGTAATTTTCGATTTCAAAATTATATTTGCAACCGTAATTGAGTTGCCGGTGTAGCTCAGCTGGCTAGAGCAGCTGATTTGTAATCAG
>NZ_NOXV01000090.1 GCF_002251835.1 Flavobacterium cyanobacteriorum | reverse complement strand
CCTTACCGGGGAAACCATCCATATTACCGATGGCCGGTTTGATACTAAGTATCTTGAGTAATATTAAATTATTAAATTTTATAGTGATTGTTCCTGATTGACAGTTAGTTGAAGGTATAATCTAAACTTAATACTATTACTACTCATCTCCTCCTGCAGGCATCACTACAATATTTAACCTCATCCCAGCACTTTTCCCATTTTTTCCGCCAGGTAAATGCCCTGCCACAGGCCGCACAGGGTTTAGCCGGAAGGTAAGATTTGTTGCCTTTATGCGAGGTACTTTTCATATTGGTTTATTGAAATAGTGCATTTCAGGTCGAAAAGCAGGTTATAAAGCCCGAAAAATGTGCGGTTCACATATATAAAATGCTTTGAACCACGGTTTCCGTTCATCTTCCTCAGTGTTTTATCATTCGCAAATTTTTCGCTCAGCGCCGCGATTTCATTACCAAAGGCAGGGTTTGAAAAGTCAAACTCAGTAGTATTGAATGGCTGCGTAAATGTGGTAAGGAGCTCTTTAAAAATACCTGCAAAAAACTCAGTCTCCCGTGGGGTATCGGTTTCTTTAAGTATCTCCAGCTCATACAGCTTTTGCCGGAATTTATTTTCATCTTCAAGATTCTCCCTTTTAGCCAGCTCGAAATAGGGTATGTAAAATGAATCCGGTATCTTCTTCATACAACCGAAATCTATGGCAACAAGGTTGGCTTCGTCATCTACAAGGAAGTTTCCCGGGTGCGGGTCGGCGTGGAAATTCTTAAGCCCGTGTATCTGGAACATATAAAAATCCCAAAGCGCCTGCCCTACCTTATTACGGTTCTCCTGCGAAAGCTCATTCCTGCAAAAGTCAAAGAGATGGATCCCTTCCATCCAGTCCATTGTTATAATTTTTTCACACGATAACTCCGGGTAGTATTGAGGAAATTTCAGGTTTTCCAGCTTTGAGCATAACTTCCTTACCTCTTCGCTCTGCTTTAGCTCAAGGGTATAATCCGTCTCTTCCATCAGTTTGCCTTCCACTTCGTCAAAATATTCATCCGAAGTCCCCTGCAGGTTAAACATGCGTATGGCTATGGGTTTCACCAGGGCAATATCTGTGCCTATGCTTTCACGTACTCCCGGATACTGTATCTTAACCGCAAGCTTTTTACCCCCTTTGGTGGCACGGTGTACCTGGCCAATGCTTGCTGCATTAACAGAATCAGGTGAAAATTCATCAAAAAGTACATGTGGCTCGCAACCGAAATATTTGCGGAACGTTTTCATTACCAGTGGCGCTGATAATGGCGGTACCGAAAACTGGCTCAATGAAAATTTTTCTACATACGATTGCGGCAGCAGGTTCTTTTCCATACTGAGCATCTGGGCCACTTTAAGAGCGCTTCCCTTCAGCTCTTTCAGCCCGTCATATATGTCTTCGGCATTTTCCCTGTGCAGCTCATCTTTGGTAAGCTCAGGGTTTACCATCTTTTTGCCGTAATATTTTATATAATTTCCGCCTACCTTTACGCCTGTGGTAACCAGTTTCGCCACACGCTCCACTTTGTTTACAGGGATTGAATCCAGTTTTTTCATAAGGCTCAGGCTGTAAATCGTTCTTTCCACAAAAATTTACCCAGGTCAAACAGGCTTTGCAGCGGTGAGTTATACACAAGGTCAGCCGAGGCTTTTACTGATTTCTCAATAAATATATCCGTTTTCTCAAATCCGGCAGACGTGTCATCAAGCCAGAATTTAAATACGGAAAGGAATTGCAGCCATGCCCCTTCAGTAAGCCCTTTCTCCTGGGCTTTTTCAAGCCGCTTTTCCTTAAGCTCAAAAGGCTTTTCAAGCACCGCCGAAGCATATGCCAGAAACTCCTTTCGCAGCCCTTTCAGCCTGGCAAGGTTCTTAATCCCGTTCCCATTATCTTTCAGCAGCCACGATATAAAGCTCCTGTTGGCTGTGGCCATTTCAAAAAATGTAAAATAAAAAGCCGACAGTTTTTGTACGCCATCGTATTCATGATAAGAAGGCGACTGGTTCAGGGTAACAACTGTATGGCTGAACATCTCAGTAAAATAATGGTTTTCAAGGGTTTCAAACGAACTGAAGTGCTTATAAAAATCAGCTTCTTCAAAACCGTTTTCTTTGGCAAATTTATATACCGTAGCCGGCCTTTTGCCGTTCATAAGGCAATAATCGGTATATAAAGATAGTATCCTTTCTTTAGCCGGCGGTATTACTTTCTTAGGAGACATAACACTGTGATTTTGTTGAACAAATTTAGGGATTAATTAAACAATATTGCGTAAAACAACTGTTAAAACATCTTATGGAACGGTAACAATAACAGCACAATAACATTTTACCACACCATTCATAACAATAATCGTGCAAAAACTGCTACAATTCCCGTACACGAACCTAATCTAATAGTATATCTTTTATTTTTAGGAGCAGTAGCCGTAGCGCTTCTCAGCAAGCGACTGGTCCCGCTTTTCGCTATATCTCCCCGCCGCAAAAGCGGGCGGCGGGGAGGATGCCGCTACAAT
>NZ_NOXV01000059.1 GCF_002251835.1 Flavobacterium cyanobacteriorum | reverse complement strand
TAAAAAACCGTCTCAAAATTTAAGTATTGAGACGGCTTCTTTTTATTTTGAGGGTGCGATATATTCACAAAGGAAGAAAAAGCCGCAGGATACCTCATTACCCTCAAAGAAGTATATTATTGCTTAACCGTCTCCGGCACGGTTTATACGCGAGCATATATTATAAATGAGCTGTTCCCTAAAAAAACCTCCCAATATCATAGTGCCCGGTTTGTGTTAAAAGTTCTGTAAGGAGAATCTGCTTTTAAAGTTCCAGCCCTAACTTTATATACC
This sequence comes from Flavobacterium cyanobacteriorum, assembly GCF_002251835.1. GTDB lineage: Bacteria > Bacteroidota > Bacteroidia > Flavobacteriales > Flavobacteriaceae > Flavobacterium > Flavobacterium cyanobacteriorum. Next base: position 2,189 of record NZ_NOXV01000059.1, on the reverse strand, counting down.
TAACGTTTGAATTATGCCTGAAGGACCAAGCATCGTTATTTTAAAAGAAGAAGCACAGGGATTGACCGGGAAAAAAATTATTGCTGTTTCCGGAAATACCAAAGTTGATGTTGCCTGTGCTGACGGCAAAAAAGTACTTGCCTTTAAAAGCTGGGGCAAACATTTCCTTATCTGCTTTAACGGCTTTACCATCCGCATTCATTTTATGCTCTTTGGCAGTTACCGCATTAATGAAGGTAAAGCAACTCCTCCACGGCTCAGCCTGCAGTTTAAAGAGGGGGAAATAAATTTTTACGCCTGTTCCGTAAAAATACTGGAAGGCGATATCAACAGCCACTACGACTGGAGCGCTGATGTGATGAACGATGCCTGGGATGCTGAAGCCGCTAAAGCCAAACTGGCTTTAAAGCCCGATATGCTGGCCTGTGATGCACTGCTGGAACAGGATATATTTTCAGGTGTGGGCAACATTATTAAAAATGAGGTGCTGTACCGGATTTTTGTGCATCCTGAAGCGAAAGTAGGCAGCCTGCCTCCTGAAAAAGTAAATGAATTAGTAAATGAAGCCCGTATATATAGCTTCCAGTTCCTGGAATGGAAGAAAAAATACGAACTCAAAAAACACTGGCTTGCCCACACCAAGAAAACCTGCGTGCGATGCCGCCTGCCCCTGATAAAAAAGATAACAGGCACTAAAAAGCGGAGGAGCTTCTTCTGTCCTAACTGCCAGGCATTATAGGCGTACTATTTAATGGTAAGTTTAAAAAAGGACCTGGCTCAGTAACGTTATGTCGGTAATATCTTCAGGATTCAGCCGATAACGGTATACCCCGCTACTACCTATGGCAAAAAGGTCATTATCTTTAATTATTACATCAAAACACAGGTTATTGATGCTGGCCACCAAAAATGGCTGTGCAGGATTTTCTACATTTAATACCTTAATCTCATCATCGCACACAAAAAGGTAGTTGTTATATAATCCTAACCCTTTGGGAAAAGTAAGTATGCGCTGGTGCAGGAGCTGTGGATTTTGAGGATTGGCCGTATTATATACTTGAAGCAGGTTGATGTTATTGCCACATAGCGTGTTGCTGTGCAGCGTTACATAGCTGTAGTCCCCATTTGAAACAACCGGGTCGCAGGCCGTAAAGTGCTGTACTGCAGACATCAGTTGCGGTTGCTCAGGGTTGTCCAGCGAGTAGATAAACATCCCGTTCCGGGAACCTATATACAGATACTCACCAAACGAGAACAAAGTTTCGATATTTAACCCGACAAAAACCTCATTTACCTTTACAGGTTGAGCCGTGTTTGATAGCGAAAAAACATTGAGCATGTTATAGTCCACGGTGTACAGGTAGTTCCCTTTTAGTGCAAAGACCGCCAGCGACCCGCCGGTTCCGTCACCGGTAGTAGTGGTTGCGTCTTCAGAACATGACAGCAGCATGGCAAATGCTGCAACGTATAGCAATAGTTTCTTCATAATCATTTATTTTAAAGTGGCTGCCAGTCAACAATAACCTGGCTATCTGTTACCTGCCCATCAAATTCATCTGGTGAGCGCATTGCGGGGAACACGTTGCGGTTGCGCTTGGTTATAGTAATGGTGTTGCTGTCTGTATTATAAGCCAGGGTAACAAGGTCTGTAGCCTGGTTGATAAAAAAGATGTTGTCCCGGATAGCCATGTCAGTTGAACCGGGAGCGGCAAGAAAACCCAGTGGCTGCGGGCTGGACGGATTAGAATAGTTATAGATATGGAAGCCCTTATTCACATCGTTCACAAATAAGTAATTTCCGTATACGTAAATTTTACCTGCTTTTTGTACCGGCATGGCAGGCATTATGCTGACGGCATTTTCAAAGGCGGTACGCTCCATCACAACAGCCTGAAAACGTGAAGATAACCTGTTATTATCATCATCATTGTACGAAAAGGAAAAACAACTCCACAAGCACCAGAGAGGCGCAGTTACAAGTAGTATTTTAAGATAACGCATACTAATATTTTTTTTACAAGATACCTGATAAAGCTAAAGGTTGCGCCATAAACACATAGTTTAATGTAAAGAAAACGTTATATTTAATTTACATAACCGGGGCCGCCTTTCATGGCGCAGGCTACAGGCCCATAGCCCCGATGGAAGCGGCATCCTCCCCGCCGCCTGCTTTTGCGGCGGGGAGATAG
>NZ_NOXV01000081.1 GCF_002251835.1 Flavobacterium cyanobacteriorum | reverse complement strand
GCTGGAAATTAATTTAATACAATTTTTGTCGTGTACTTAGAAAATATAATTATGTGGAAAAAGGAATCAGGTTCAATAGTTTCATGGCAGAAAGAGCCATAAAATTAGAATTCAACTACTATGGTGCCTTACTAGAATTTATAAACCAGACAGTTTTTAATTATTACGACAGTTTAGAAGCATTTAGCAGTACTAACAGGTCCCTGTTTTTTTCTGATTATACAGATTTTATAAATCATTTGCTAAAAAAATACCGTGGAAAACAAAAACTCCAAGTGCTCTACTACATCCCTATTTTTGTATTTCAAAAAATTAAACCTAAGTTTTTGTGGGATACTTTAGATGAAATTTTAGAAGGAATGGTTACAAACCTTGGCTTAAATGTAGAAGATATTACAATTAAAATTCTAGAAGGATTATCTAAAAATCATGAAAACAAAGATGATTTTATAAAAGAATTATTAGTTTCATATGATAAAAAAGAAACCAGATTTTCAATTTTATACAGCAAACTAAATGGTGAAAATTTCAAAAAATTTGTGAATCTTATTCATGTAGTTTGGTTCAATTCAAGTTATAAAAATCCCGATAATAAGCTATATATAAATAACGAAAGCCCTTTTGTTGTTAACTATGAAGCCAAAAAAGAATTTACCTTTTTTTATAGCAATATGAATATTAGTTGGATTAATGCCAACTTACTAAAATATGAACCCGATACCAGTTGGTGGGATGAAATTGCAAGTATATTGCATCCTGCAATAGGAGAAGCAGTAAAACATTTTACCGAAACCGAGAAAAGTTTTTATTATCATCCCTTTCAGCCTATTGCCGTTAACAATTTTCAAAAACAACAAACAGGTGTTGCATTAACATCGCCTTTATTTCCTGCCTTTGTATTAAAAGCAGGAGAAGATGTTGCCTTTTGGGAAAACACAGCCACTGCTGCAGAATATACTGTTGATATTATTACCACTTTTTCTGGTGTGGGTAATATTGCCAAGTTTAGGCATTTATACAAAGTATCCTCTAAAGCAAGTAAACTTCGATTTATAAGCAGAGCTGCTAAGGCAGTAAAAACAGCAGCAAGAGGGGCTGTAGGTGTTATAGAAATAAGTTCCGGAACAGTAAATGCATTATTAAAAATAACCGACCAAAGAGACGAACCTTGGGCAAAAGAACTCTCAGAATTTTTACTAATTTTAGAGCTTTGCAGTCTAGGAGCAGATTTAGGTGAATTTCTACTCAAAAGAGCCAGAACTAGTGCCAAAAATGCTTTAGAATATGAAGATGAGATAAGGAAACAACTTAATGAAGTAGTAATAGACGACGGTAACAGCACTCGTAAACTTTCTGAAGCTGATAAAGAGAAGTTTTTTGATGAATTATATGAGGTGGTGGAAAAAACAAGAAATGCAGGCAAATATACTATACAAAATGAAGGTGTTATTTCAATTGCAAAATTCAATAAAATTGCAAAAAGAATAAAGAAAGAATACGGAGTAGATATGTTTTTAGTGGACCGAAATAATGAACAATGGTCAGAATTATTTAAAAGATGGCAAAAAGAACCATTAGATGGTATGTGGGTTGATCAACCTTTGAATAGTAGGAATTACCCAGGCATAAAATTAGATGGCCCTGCTTTGTATTTGTTTAGAGGAAGCACATCAAGAGGTTTTTATGAAGTAACCAGCTATACAGTGCAACACGAATTATTTCATTTAAAAATGTGGCATAGCATAAAGGAATTATATCCAAAAAATTATCTAACCAAATTTCATGAGATACCAGATGAGATACATGAAACATTTGTGTTGTCAGAATTTGTTAAAGCAAAAAAATACACCAAATGGAGTGACCAAGATATTTTGACAGATTTGAAAGCTTTTAATGAAAATTTTGCAAGAAATATGAAATTAGAAGATTTTGAAAAATTTGATTTAGAAATTTATTTAAAAAACTTAAAATAATGAAACATAAAGAGCAATATTGTAAAGACCTTTTGAAAAAGGTAATAAAAGATTTAGAAGAATGGAGAGGCTATGAATCCTTTTATGATAGAAAAGCCCCTTTTGAAGCTTTATTTCATAAAGATAAAGAAAGCTTATTTGATGGTAGTATAATTAAGAATTGCTGGGTAGTTTATGCTAAAGTCCCCAAAGATGGTTGGAAAGGTGGTAATATAATAATTAATATTGATGATGATACAGGCAAAGCATTAACCTATGTAAATACAGCGTTGGGTGGTCGCCCTAGAACACTTCCTCTTATCATAAATGAGGAAGGAAAATATCGCATAGACCCAGATTATTTACCTACAGCAGATTAATTACTAACCACCTTCGGGTGGTTTTTTCATAAAGACTCACCAACCAAAGAGACGAACCTTGGGAAAAAGAACTCTCAGAATTTAATTTTAGAACTTTGCAGCTTAGGTGCCGATTTAGGCGA
>NZ_NOXV01000058.1 GCF_002251835.1 Flavobacterium cyanobacteriorum | reverse complement strand
GTACTGATGTCGTGGGGTCGTTTTTAAGCTGCCGCATAACGTTTTGCATATTTATGAAGTGGTGGAATTTGAAAACGGATGTTTTAATTTTTCACTAAAATTAATTTGAATACCAAATGTTCAATTTAGCACTGAACCCGCCATTTCATAAATATGCTGTTGTATGAAGCCATTATTTTTTAATTAACTTATATGTTTCTATATTATTGTTATCAGATTTTATTTCAAGGATGTAAACACCTGCTTTTAAATCACTTAAATCTAAAAAATCTCTTGCTTCTTTTTCGGTAATTAATTGTTTGCCAAATAAATCAATAATTTTTATATATTCAATACTCGTATTATTTACATTGCCAATAAATAACAAATTTTCAACTGGATTAGGATAAAGTGTTAAACTATTAACCACAAATTCATTGTATTGAAGAGTTGGACAATTTAATGAATAAGGAGTATTTTTATTAATTGTTGTACCATCACCAAGTTGTCCATATTCATTATTCCCCCAAGTTTTCAATGAACCATCGCTTTTTAAGGCAACTGCATGTTTATAACCTTTTGAAGAAGAAATTTTTGACCAGTTTGTTTCACTATTTATTGGTATAAATGTATCTTGACTAGAATTATTGCCGTTACCTAATTGTCCATTATCATTCCAGCCACATACCCAAAGTGTTCCATCATTTTTAATTGCATATGAGCTGCTAAAACCTGCAGAAACTTCAGCCCAACTAATAGAAATTCCAATTTGTTCAGGATTATTTGTACTTGGATTGAAACCATTACCTAACTGTCCATCAAAATCTGAACCCCAAGCCCATAACGAACCAGTTACTCTAATTGCTAAATTATGAGCTGAACCCGAAGCTATTTTATCCCAAGTTGTTTGAATACCAATCTGACCAGGTTGATTTCTATTAACAAAATTTGAACTACCTAATTGGCCTAATTGATTATCTCCCCAACTCCACATAGTACCATCAGTTTTTATTGCTAATGAATGGCCTTGACCTGCACTAATTGATTTCCAATTATTTGATGTTCCGATTTGTGTAGGCATTAATTTGTTAACATTTGTTCCATCGCCTAATTGACCTTTGAAGTTGTTACCCCATGCCCAAAGTGTACCATTGGTTTTAATTGCTAATGTGTGAAAATATCCAACGGCTATTTCTTTCCAGTTATTATCAGTACCAACTTGAATCGGAATAACAGAACTAATTGTAGTTCCATTACCTAATTGTCCATAATTATTATTCCCCCAAGCCCATAAAGTTCCATCTGTTTTAATTGCTAAAACATGACTGTTAGCGCTAATTTTATCCCAATTAGAATCAAGTCCGATTTGAATAGGTGTATAACTATTTGCTGTTGTACCATTTCCGAATTCACCGTTAAAATTTGAACCCCAAGCCCAAAGTGTACCATCTATTTTTATTCCATAAGTCACATTTGATGATTCAGCTGAAACAGATTTCCAACATTGAGAATAAGAATTAAAATAAATAGTTGTTAGTAATAGTATTAACTTTAATTTTGTTTTCATATTATTTAGTTAATTTAATGGTTTCATACAACGGTTTGCAAGCAGGCGTAGGCGCCTCTCAAAACAAATATAGTAAAAAGGCGCTTACGCTTGCTTGGTGTTATATGCAGCTTTTATTCACGGTCATTGCGCTTTCAATATTTTATCTGCAATTGTCAAGCAGTTTTCCATTGTCCCGCTCATCCCCATATTGTCAGTTTCAAGTTTATGGAGTCTGTTTGCAATTTCTTGTCTGTCCGCTTTTGATTTTACAAGTCCAAAAATTTCAGGAACATAGCTTTGATATTCGTCTCTTGGTGCCATGTCGTTAATTCCAATTGGATCCCAGTCAAACCAAAGTATGTCATCAATTTTTTTATAAAGCAAAAAATCTTTCGCTGCAGTTAAACTGTCTTTGAATTTTTTGTTGCGACTGAATAACAGAATAGTAGATTTTATTTCTTCTTCAAGTCTGTTGTCGTCAAAATGTTCTGTCGCTTTGAGGGCGAAACTCGCAATATAGTGTCCGCTGTCACTGTCAAATGGAGCGGGTTGTCCTGAAGCATTATAAGTTACTTTTGCAACGAGTTCTGCAAGTCTTAAATAGTATTCAGGTTTATAGTTTTTATTTTCAAGTCCGAACACTCTGATTTTTGTAAACTGTTGGTGTGCTTCTTTCCAACGGTTTTTGTCGTCAATAATTGGGTAGAGTTCAAGAATAGAAGTCGGGATGTCTTTTATGTAATGGTCAAAACGAGATAAAACCAATCCTGCCCAACCCGGTCTGATGTCGTTGAGCAAGTTTTCAAAAATCTGTTGTCCGATTTTGATATTAGTTTTAATGTCGTATTCTTCAGATGTCATAAAGTTGCATATAACGGTTTGCCGCTTGCCGCAGTGGGGGATTTCGGAGCTCTTCACT
>NZ_NOXV01000086.1 GCF_002251835.1 Flavobacterium cyanobacteriorum | reverse complement strand
GGAGCGTATAGCCATTTCTTCAACTACAATTTTGTTCAGATGAACATAATCAACAGTATCGGCCAGCGCATCGGTTTCCATAGATTTGCGCATATCAGCCTTCACCTCCAGGTCAACCCTGTAATCGCTGCCTATTTTGCTCTCTTCCACAAGGCATCCATGATAAGAAAAAGTACGGATATTTTGCAGTTTTATAATTCCCATAGTTATTGTTTAAGATTTAAACCTCAAAGTTAGGAAGTTTAGCTGATCATCTTCTACACTTTCAGGCAGAATCAATCAACTTTACAACTTTACAACTTCCTGACTTTGCAACTTTCTAATTACCTTTGCAACTCATTTTACCTATCGATATGTCAACTGAAGAAAGATCACTTAATTTTCTTGAACAAATAATAGAAGAAGATTTAAATAACGGCCTGCCTCAGGATAAGCTGCGGTTCCGCTTCCCGCCTGAGCCCAATGGTTACCTGCATATAGGGCACGCCAGTTCCATCTGCCTTAATTTCGGGCTTGGCTTAAAGTATAATGCCCCGGTAAACCTGCGCTTTGATGATACCAACCCCGCAAAGGAAGAGCAGGAATATGTTGATGCCATAAAACATGATATCGAGTGGCTTGGTTTTGAATGGGCTGAGGAGCGCTATGCCTCTGATTATTTCCAGCAGCTGTATGACTGGGCAGTTGAGTTTATAAAAAAAGGCAAAGCCTATGTTGACAGCCAGCCATCAGAAGCGATGGCTAAGCAAAAAGGCACACCCTCACAACCCGGTACAGAAAGCCCCTACCGTAACCGTTCGGTTGAGGAGAACCTTGGCCTTTTTGAAAGGATGAAGAATGGCGAATTTGCCGAAGGTACACACGTGTTGAGAGCTAAAATAGATATGACATCGAGCAATATGCTGATGCGCGACCCTATCATGTACCGTATACTGCATAAGCACCATCACCGCACAGGTGATAACTGGTGCATATACCCTATGTATGACTGGGCGCATGGCGAAAGCGATTACCTGGAACAAATAACCCACTCGCTGTGCACGCTCGAATTTTTAATGCACAGGGAGTTATATGACTGGTTCCTGGACCAGATTTATGATGATACCAAAGTAAGGCCCAAACAGCGTGAATTTGCGCGCCGCAACCTGAGCCACACTGTGGTAAGCAAGCGTAAGCTCCTGCAGCTGGTACAGGAAGGGCATGTAACAGGATGGGATGACCCGCGTATGTCAACCATATCAGGAATGAGGCGCCGCGGCTATCCGCCTATGGCTATCCGGAATTTTGCCGATACCATTGGTATAGCTAAGCGTGTAAACCTTATTGATGTTTCTTTGCTTGAATTTTGTGTAAGGGAAGAACTGAATAAAACAGCGCCACGTGTAATGGCGGTGCTGGACCCTGTTAAACTTGTTATTACCAATTATCCTGACGGAAAAGAGGAGTGGCTCGAAGCAGAAAATAACCCTGAAGATGAAAGCGCAGGTTTCCGCCAGGTGCCTTTCTCGAGGGAGCTTTACATTGAAAGGGAGGACTTTATGGAGAATGCCAACAGTAAATATTTCCGCCTTACAATCGGCAGGGAAGTACGCCTTAAAAATGCTTACATCATAAAAGGGGAAAGTGTTGTAAAAGATGCTGACGGTAACATAACTGAAATACTTGCTACATATGATGCTGATTCTAAAAGCGGAAGCGGCACTGAGGCCAGTATGCGTAAAGTAAAAGGTACTATACACTGGGTATCAGTACAGCACGCTATTGAGGCTGAAGTGCGGGTATATGACAGGCTGTTTACACACGAAGCCCCGGATGCCGATAAGGAGGTAGATTTTAAAGAATATATTAACCCCAACTCGCTTCAGGTAATAAAAGGGTATTTGGAACCCGGCCTCAAATCTGCTAAGGCAGGGGAGAGGTATCAGTTCCAGAGGCTGGGATATTTTTGTGTAGATAAAGATTCGTCTGCGGAAAACATCGTTTTTAATAAAACGGTTGGCCTTCGGGACACCTGGGCTAAAATTGAAAATAAAGAATAAATACATTATAGATATAACTGATAAAGCCTGCGGCTGAACGCAGGCTTTTCTTATTATATACATTAGCTATGAAATCAAAATTTATTATAAATTTACCTTATTAAAATCCACCTCTGTATTTTGTTTCTACGGCCTCTTTTTTTATTGGCAAGGTCTTTGTCCGTCCGGCGCTGTAAAAACTGCTTAAATCGCCTTATTTTATACTTTCACATACTTTGGCTTATACTTAACTACATATTAACATCCTACAAATTCTTTAATTTCTTACCTTTATAGTAATTAACGTGAGTTCGATTTAAGCCGCTAACCTATCATCAATGA
>NZ_NOXV01000094.1 GCF_002251835.1 Flavobacterium cyanobacteriorum | reverse complement strand
GCCGCAAAAGCGGGCGGCGGGGAGGATGCCGCTCCCATCAGGGCTAGTCAGGGGCCGTCGTGCCTACCGGCCATCGCATTAGGCCCATTATCCCCGAACCACACCAACAGGCTGCAGCATCAGCTGCATAAAAAGCAGGTCAAGCCATTGGCCAAACTTAAAAGCGCTTTGTTTCAGCAGGCCGGCTTCGGTAAAGCCATAGCGTTTATGAAAAGCGATACTTCCCGTGTTAGCCGCGTCAATACAGCCTATCATGGTGTGGTAGCCCTGCTCTCTGCATAGCGCTATCAGCGCCTCGAGCAGCATCCCGCCAATACCTTTGCCCTGGTACTCATGGTGCACATACACCGAATGTTCCACCGTATACTTATAGCCCTCTTTCGCCCTGAAGGTGCCATAAGTAGCATAGCCAGCCACTTTGCCTTCAGCTTCAGCTATTAATATGGGCCAGCCAGCATTTTGCTTATCCGTGAACCATTGCTCCATCTCTTCCGCAGTTTTTTCCCCATAATCATAAATAGAAGAAGCCGTCAGGATATTATGGTTCACAATGGACCGTATTTCGGGAACATGTGCAAGGCTCCCGCCTATGATGTTAATCTCCATGTTTCAAAATTAAAAAAAGCTACCCGGATATGGATAGCTTTCCAGCTTTATTTCAAGTCCAGTTCATACAGGATTATACATCAACTCCCAAATTCCCGGATCATCAATCGAACCATCGAACCATCGAACCATCGAACTATCGAATAATCGAATAATCGAACTATCGAATTACCCGATTTTCCCCACCATGTCTTCGGGTTTCACCCACTGGTCAAAATCTTCAGCTGACACATAACCCAGGCGCACGGCTTCTTCTTTGAGCGTAGTGCCGTTCTTATGGGCTGTCTGTGCAATTTCGGCTGCTTTGTAATAGCCTATCTTGGTATTAAGCGCAGTAACAAGCATCAGCGAGTTATCAACCAGCTCTTTTATGCGGGCATAGTTCGGTTCAATACCCTGTGCGCAGTGCTCGTCAAACGATACGCAGGCATCGCCCAGCAGGCGGGCGGACTGCAGGAAGTTGGCAGCCATGAGCGGCTTGAACACGTTGAGTTCATAATGGCCTTGCGTACCGCCAATGGTTATGGCAACATCATTACCCATAACCTGCGCGCAAACCATGGTCATGGCCTCACACTGGGTAGGGTTCACTTTACCCGGCATTATAGAGGAGCCAGGCTCATTTTCAGGAATAAATATTTCACCAATACCCGAACGCGGCCCCGAAGCCATCATACGGATGTCATTGGCAATCTTGTTGAGCGCCACTGCCAGTTGCTTTAGCGCGCCGTGCGCCTCAACAATAGCATCATGCGAGGCAAGCGCTTCAAATTTATTAGGCGCAGTTACAAAAGGCAATCCTGTAAACCGGGCAATATAATCAGCCACTTTTACATCGTAGCCTTCAGGGGTGTTTAGCCCTGTGCCTACAGCGGTACCGCCAAGCGCCAGTTCGCTAAGGTGTGCCATGGCATTTTTAAGGGCTTTAAGGCCATAGTTAAGCTGTGCCACATAACCTGAAAGTTCCTGCCCGAGGGTTAGCGGGGTAGCATCCATAAGGTGCGTACGGCCAATTTTCACCACATTCATAAATTCCTTTGATTTAGCCTCAAGCGTATCGCGCAGTTTCTCAACACCGGGAATGGTTACTTCCGCTACGGCTTTATAGGCTGCAATATGCATACCTGTAGGGTAGGTATCGTTTGACGACTGCGATTTATTTACATCGTCATTGGCTTTAAGCACAGGCTCGCCTTCGCCTATTTTACCACCGGCCAAAACCTGCGCACGGTTGGCAATAACCTCATTTACATTCATGTTACTTTGCGTTCCCGAACCCGTTTGCCAGATTACAAGCGGAAACTGGTCATCGAGCTTGCCGGCCAGTATTTCATCGCATACCCGGGCAATGGCATCACGCTTTTCAGCCGGCAATACCCCCAGGTCGTGGTTGGCATAGGCAGCTGCTTTTTTAAGGTAGGCAAAACCTTCAATTATTTCTTTAGGCATGGAGCCTGAAGGGCCTATTTTAAAGTTATTTCTTGAACGTTCGGTTTGTGCGCCCCAGTATTTGTCAGCCGGTACCTGCACTTCGCCCATGGTGTCTTTTTCTATCCTGTATTCCATTATTAAGTTTGTTATTTGTTTTACGTTTTGGCCTGTTTTTACAGGCAAGCCAAAATTAAGCATTATCATCAGTGATAAAAAATCAATAGCGTCCTAAACAATAAAAAAAAGAATGGTTAGTT
>NZ_NOXV01000080.1 GCF_002251835.1 Flavobacterium cyanobacteriorum | reverse complement strand
CACCACAAATGTTGATGCGGAGAACCAAACTTTGATTAACCACAAATATGTCTGCGGAGCACGAAACCGCCACTTTTGCCAAACCCGTGTTAGCAGTAGTGGCTCTTGGTCGTCCGTCAATTATTTGTTCAATATTTGTCGCCATTGCTTGCAAATGTTGTCAAAGTCAATGCCTGTGTTTGCAGGACTTGTGCTTGGTAAAGAAATATATTTTAAATCACTTTTTCTGTCGAAATACTTGTCGAAAAGTGCTTGGGATTTTGTCCCGTTGAAACCGATAACTTTTAAATTCTTGTGTCTGGCGATAAAGTTGTCCAAGTCGTTTGGTTCTTCGTCTTCAATTGCACTGTCAAGGCTACCTTTGCGATTTGCTTTATGTGCTACGTCCCAAATTCCAATTTTAGATTTTATTAAAAGTCCTTTTTTGTCGGAATAAGTAAGTGGCAAATCATTGTTTGTAATTGTCGAGATAATTTTCCAAAATTTGTTTCTTGAATGTCCGTAATACTCGCCAAGTTCGAGAGATTTGTCGCCAGGAATAGTTCCTAAAATCAAAATGGTCGTGTCAGCGTTTGAAATTGGGTCAAATGAAGTTTTAGTGTTTGTCGAGGTTGGTCTTGGAGCTTGTTTTGTTTCCTTCGGTTTTTCTGTAGTCGTTACTTTTACTTTGGTTATTGATTGTCCGATTAGTGAAACAGTCGAACCGTCACGGTCAAAAATGTTTGCATAGTTTCTTGTCCTGCCGTGAATTTGAAATGCTTGAATTGTCGAGCCGTCCTTTTTTTGATACCAACCATTTTTATTCAACTCGTCAGCAATTTGCTGGGTCGTCATTGGTCGTCCTGTTTGTCGTAAAAGTTTTTCTATTGCTTCGTGTAGTGTCATATTTTTCTATTGGTTGATGGTCGTCCTGCCATTACTGCTAACGGATTGCAAGCAGGCACAGTTTGCAGTTTGAAACAGTGTCTACCGAAATGTTAGTTTAAAGATACTAATGTTTGTTGCTTTTGCAAAAATGAAAAACTTGTCTGCCGAAACTTTTTGCAAAAGCTATTACTTCGTCTGCGCAAATTGTGCTTGCTTGCTGTTATAGGTTGGCCGTTTTTTATTTAAATCGCTCTCTAAATTCTATTTCCTTATACAGATTATATATTTCGCCAATTATTTTGGATGCGCGAGCATTCCTCATGGAATACAATGTATTTCTGTATGATGTTGAATGAATGTTTTCACCAATTCTAATTTCATTTTTTTGATTTAGTTCTTGTATTATTTTCTTTCTAATTGGTTCCAAGTCGGCGGGTATTGGAATTGAAAAAGTTAAACAAAATTCTATTTCACAATCCAAAAGTCGTTGTTTTGCAGTTCCTTGTCCAGTAATTAGTTTTTGAATTAAAGTCGAAGATTTTTCTAAGAAATAGGTATTAAGACTTGACATACATTAAATAGGTTTTGAGTCCACAACTTTGCTATTTTGAATATAAAACCAAGCGTTTTCAGTTACCATTGCCCCTAGAGAATTTGTTCCTTTATATTTACATCTAACTGTCCAATTTTTGCCAATTGATATAACTTTAGACCACTCTAAAAACTCAATACTCGATGCGTCTTTTGCATTTGATTTAATAAAATCAGCAACAATCTTCACAGAACCATCTAATTCACTTTGTTCTGGTTTAGCACCAATCGCAGATTGCTTCATCTCTTTGTTATTGAATTCATATTTGGTGTCTTTACAGAAATCTGTTAACCCCAAAAAACTTTGTTGACCACTTTTCAAGAATTCAAGCAAACAATTTTCATTAACATTTTTGTATTCTTCAATGACATTTGTTTTGGTGAAAATGTTTTTTAGGTTACCTGTTACTCTATTGTATGTTACTTTTAGAGCCATGTCTTCGTAATTCCTATCAGGTGGTGATTTTTGAACAAATGTAATTTCAATTATATCACAATCTTTATTTTTTAATAGTTTTTTTAATTCGGTCAATTCAGTTTTGGAGCCAATGGAACCATTGCCGTCAGTTTTAACTTTTCCGATGTCAGATTTACAAGTTTTAAGAGGCGGTAATTCCTCTTTAAAAACAGGTTTTGATTCGGTCGATTCTTGTGAATTCGATTCTTTTTTTATTTCATTGGAGTTGTCACTTGAACAACTTGCAATAAATAAAGATATTGCAATTGGTAAAAATATTTTTTTCATAGTTGTCTATTACGTTTTGTTTCGTGTCTTTACGGCTTACCTATAACGGTTTGCAGCTACCCGAAGGGCGGGACTTTTACCACAAAACTT
>NZ_NOXV01000163.1 GCF_002251835.1 Flavobacterium cyanobacteriorum | reverse complement strand
CGCCGCAAAAGCAGGCGGCGGGGAGGATGCCGCTCCCATCAGGGCTAGGGGGAGGCTTTTGCACAACTTAATCCCCGGAGGGAAACACTTCTTTAAAAGCCCCTTTCTTGATGGTAAATCGAACGTTTTCGCGCCTGCTTTTTTTTGAACAACACTAACTTTACTCCCAATATAAACCTCGTTTAAAACTAATTTAAGAAGGGTTGTTTTTTGTAGTTTTTCAAAAATTTATCTTTTGGAAGGGGTTGTGCAACGGTTACCGGTGTTAGGTGCATACCCTTTCATTTGTTAGGCTCAATTGTTATGTTCTTTTTGCTCGTTGTCGTTAGTTGTCCGTTTACCCATTTGTTAGTAAAAATAGTCAGTTGATGTCGCCCTTTCAAATCGTATCCATCCCATAATTCAGCCTTGATGGTTTTAGATTTTTTGTCGATTGTCATGTTTGCAAAGTCGCGTGCTTCTTTATGAAGGTCAAATTTCTTTGTCATCGGGTCAATGATGATTAAATGTCCCCTTGATAATGACCAACCATTTGATGCACTAACTTGAATATAAAGGTCGGTTTGTCCGTCAAAATTGTAGTCGTCAAAAATTGGGTCGAATTGAGTTGGAAATGCGTCAAGCTCGCTAATACTGTCCGATAGTTTCCATTGGTCTGTTTGAAGTGAATAAAGTATAACCGTATATGTCGAGTCTGTCGGACAAGTAACCACAAGAGCATTTTTTTCCGTTTTACTAAGTATGTATCCTGATTTGAAAAACAAAAATGATTTATATTTTTCAAATTCAAACTCATTACTATATTCAACAGTGTCGCAGGTTAGCGCCTTTTTAAAAAGCCGTTCGATGTTGCTGATTAAAGTGTCTTTGACAAGTTGAGTTTGAACAATAGTGTTTTGGGTAATAATTTTGTCCTGTGCCGTCTGTGTCTGATTACAGGAAAATATTGTCAGTCCGAAAAGTAATATCAGTAATGTTCGCATCGTCGTCATTAGGGTTGCACATAACGTTCTCGGGCTTTGCTTTCGGGCGGGTTTTGGGAGTATAAAGCTATAATTTTATTACTAAAGTATAAGCACAAAGCTCCAGGTCTGCACGCGATGCACTGAGCTTGTCGAAGTGTCACCCCGCCTGAGGCAAAACCCGTGTTGGCAGTAGTGGCTCTATTTCTTGTCCGTCTCATTGTCGAACAGTTCGTGTAGTTTTTGTCGTAAAAGCTTCTTGTCAGGTAGTTGCGTTTTATACTCTGATACCATAGTCGGTGAAAGGCTCCTGCTTAAAGCATATTCTACTACTTCACTGTCTTTGTCCTTGCATAGCAAAACTCCAATGCTTGGGTTTTCGTTTGGCTTTTTAACGTCTCTGTCTAGTGCTTCCAAGTAAAAGTTAAGCTGTCCCAAGTGGTCGGGTTTGAATTTGTCTGCTTTGAGTTCAAACGCCACTAAACATTGTAGTCCACGATGGTAAAAAAGCAAGTCAATGTAAAAGTCGCTGTTGCCAACTTGCAACTTATATTCTTCTCCTATGAACAAAAAGTCCTTCCCGAGTTCGAGAATGAAATTTTTTATTTGTCTTACAAGTCCACGCTGTAAATCGCTCTCACTGTGTGGGTCAGGTAAGTTTAAAAATTCAAACACATAGCTGTCTTTGAATGTGTTTGAAAGGTCGTGATTACTTTCTCTCAACGCTGTTGAGAGTTTCGAGTTTCCAATCATTGTCCGCTCGAAAAAGCTTGCAGATATTTGTCGGTCAAGTTCTCGTTTACTATAGCTTTCTTGTTTTACGAGTTTTAGGTAAAATTCCATTTCTTCAATAGTTTTACACCTTGAAAAAATCAGAAGATTGTTTGTCCAGCTAATTTCTCTCACCAGTGGTGAGAGTTTTGGGAAGTCTTTGTAAGTTTCGTAAAACTGCTTCATTCTCCAAATATTTTTATCGGAGAAGCCTTTTATATCAGGTTCGTGTTTCTGAATGAAACTGGCTAATTCTGTTACAACAGAGTCGCCCCATTCTGATTGTTCAATTTTCTTGCTGATATATTCTCCAATATTCCAATAGAGATTTATCAGTTCAGCGTTTACGGCTTTTATAGCATTAGTCCGAGATTGTTTAATTAGCTGAATTATGTCCGTAAAACGATTGTCCATTATTTATTTCAATATGCTACAAATTTATGATTTTTCAGTCGTGTTTCTCCTTTGGAACCGGTTTTCTGCCATTACTGCTAACACCCCAGGCGATTTGCGAAGTGATTTGCATTTTGCAAATCGCT
>NZ_NOXV01000066.1 GCF_002251835.1 Flavobacterium cyanobacteriorum | reverse complement strand
TCATTCAAAACAGACAACTTTTTTATATCGAACTCACGTTAATTATTAATTCATTTAAAAAATTTAAGAAATTATGGCTGGTAAAACAGGAACAATAGTAGCTGTGCTTGCGGGTGCGGCAATTGGTGCAGCATTGGGGATATTATTTGCCCCGGATCAGGGAACCAATACAAGGAGAAAGATTAAGGAAGGTTACGGCACAAAAAAAGACGAGCTTAAGGACAAACTAAACGAGATCACCGAAAGCCTTAAAGGTAAATTTGGCGGCGCAAAGCAGGATCTTGAATCTACGCTTGATAATCTTGTAACCAACGTAGAAAATAAAAAAGATGAAATAATTGATGCCCTTGAGCGCAAGCTTGAAGAGCTGAAAAGCAACCGTGGCGCAGGTGGGGCTAAAACTGCCTCAGCCGGTGCAGCCGGTGCAGGAAATGGCAACGCAGATACCGGCAACTTATAATAAGCGCATTATATGGCATTTGAAGAAGTAAAAGAGAATGTTGAGGACCTGCGCAGGCAGGCCAAAGAGCTTCTTGATGCTAACATCAGGTATTATAAGCTATATATTTTCAGGAAAATAAACCGTGCGGCCAGCAAAGCTTTTACTGCCTTATTTTTAGGCATAATGGTTGTTTTTGTCCTTATATTCTTTTCTATTGCCCTGGCTATTGCTATAGGCAACGCTATTAATGACCTTGCGTCAGGTTTTCTTATTGTGGGAGGGCTCTATATTGTAGTTACCGTAATAATGTACTATACAATTGGCAAATACCTTGAAAAGCGCATTCTTGAAAAGCTTTCGCGTAAATTTTTTAAACATGATGAGCAATGAAAATATACCGCTCTTACCAGGAAGTTGATAAAGAACTTGAAATACTGAAAGTAGAAAAGGAGCTTGCTTACCAGAAGTTTTTAAGGGAGCTTGACGAAACAAAGGAAAGCCTTGAGTTTAGGAACATAATAGGCGACACACCTAAAAAAGCCATAAACATACTCAAGATGCTCTCCGGGCCTATAAAAAGTGCAGCGTTAACCTATTTATTCAGGAAAATATTTTAAAGAAAAACGGCTGTCTCAAAAGTGCTTTAACAGGCACTTTTGTCATTCTGGTGAAGGAAGAATCTTTAATTAACCCAGATTCTTCACTTTATTGCATTACGTTCAGAATGACAATTTGAGACAGCCGTTTTATTTATTCTGTAGCTTCAGGTTTTTCTTCATTTCCTGTTTCGGGTTTTCTTTCATTCCTCCTGGGCTGTTTTTCGTTGCCACGCTTAATGGCCTCACCTACCTGGTTAGAAGCCGTGAATGATGCCACCATATTGTTCAGCATATCGCTGCCTGCCTGGGGCGAATTGGGCAGGAGGATAAGGTTCGAGTTGGTATCGCTGCCTATTGACTGCAGCGTATCATAATGCTGGGTTACCACAATGAGCGCCGAGGCTTCCTGGCTGTTAATACCTACTTTATTGAGCACATCTACGCTTTCAACAAGCCCGCGTGCAATTTCCCGCCTCTGGTCGGCTATACCCTGTCCCTGCAGCCTTTTACTCTCAGCTTCGGCCTTGGCTTTGGCCACTATGCGTATGCGTTGCGCCTCGGCTTCATACTCGGCGGCTGATTTTTCACGATCAGCAGCATTAATACGGTTCATGGCATGTTTTACCTGCGGGTCAGGGTCAATATCGGTAATAAGCGTATTGATAATGTCATAACCATAAGTGGCCATGGCATCATTAAGTTCCCTTTTTACCGCAATGGCAATATCATCCTTTCGTTCAAATACATCATCAAGCTTCAGTTTAGGCACTTCGGCGCGCACTACATCAAACACATAGGATGTTATCTGGTCATGCGGGTATTCCAGTTTATAAAAAGCATCAAATACCTTGTCCTGTATTACTTTGAACTGCACGGATACCTTCATTTTCACAAAAACGTTCTCTTTGGTCTTGGTTTCAATGATAACGTCCAGCTGCTGTATGCGCAGGTTTACCCTCCCGGCAATGCGGTCTATCAGTGGTATTTTTAAGTGAAGCCCCGCCTGCCTTATACTATGAAATTTACCAAAACGTTCAATGATTACAGCAGTTTGCTGCTTAACAGTAAAGAACGATGATAGAAAAATTAATAGGGCGATAACACCCAAAACATACACAGAAATATTTTCCATTTTTGACTGATTTAGAATTTTATGTTAAGGTATGACAATTTCAGCTGATAAAAAAGAAGCCGTCTCAATACTTAAATTTTGAGACGGTTTTTTA
>NZ_NOXV01000049.1 GCF_002251835.1 Flavobacterium cyanobacteriorum | reverse complement strand
GCTGCAAGTCCTCATTCCGCTGCGCTCCATTGCGGGCTTTCCGCTGCTATCCCTCACGCGGGCGGGGTGGAAGAATGATTAAAACCTTATTTGAATCAACTATTATCAATGCAAAAACTTCTTGTAAAATAAAACTTAAAAAAAATTTAGTTTTATTTAAATTCTTAACCTGGGTAAATATCCGGCGGAAAATGGCTTTATACCTTTGTGAGGCAAATGGTTAAATAATCTAAAACAAACAATCATGAAAACTTCAATGTTATTAAAAATCAGCACATCCTTACTTCTCTTCGCAGAAGCGCTATCGGTAACCATTCCCGTGATTATTTTGGGTAATTATTTTAATTTCCCGGACATACTGCGTGAGCCGGCATCAAAGGCATTTGAATTATTCAAAATGAATCAAAATGAAATTCAGGCCGGGTACTATATTTTCCTGATTTCATCTTTACTTTATATTCCCCTTTCATACCAATTATCACAATGGTTCAAAAGTGAAAGAAAAATCCTGAGCCAGGCCTTGCAAGGACTGGGTATTGCCACTACGGTTTTTCAGTCAATCGGCTTTATACGCTGGATTTTTACAATGCCGTTTTTAACAGAGATGTATTTTGGCAATACTTCCAGTAAGGAAACCGCCGCACTGCTTTATGAGACATTAAACCGCTATGCCGGGATGAGCATTGGTGAGCATCTGGGTTTTATTGCAATGGGTAGCTGGACAATAATCCTGGCGGCGCTTATCATTAAACAAAATACTATAAAAAAATGGCTGGGCTATGCTGGCCTTTTCATCGGGATACTACTGCTATTTAGTGTTATAGAACACTTTGGCGGAAAACAAGCACCCATTTTTGGCGCCCTGAATTTTATAGCGAATTCCCTGTGGACATTTTGGATAGTAGCTATTGCCATAAATATCCTTTTAATAAAACCAACTTTAAAAAATTAAAGATGAAAAACGAACTTCATACCGTTTTGGGTGCTTCCGGAGCAATAGGGCGGGCCGTAATTAAGGAATTACAAAACAGAAAGTTACACTTTAATGCAGTTGGACGAAGCCAAAAATTAGAAGGCATAGCAACCACTCAAGCCGATTTGCTCGATGCAGGTGAAGCACTGAAAGCCATTCAGCACTCTGCGTATGTTTACTTATGCGTTGGTTTGCCATACAATGCAGAGGTATGGGCAAGAGACTGGCCCTTGTTGATGCACAATGTCATAAATGCTTGTGAAAAAGCAAAAGCAAAACTCATATTTTTTGATAATGTGTATATGTACGGGCCGGCGCCATTAGCAGTACCATTTAATGAACAGCATCCACAAAATCCTACCACCAAAAAAGGAAAGGCAAGAAAACAAACAACCGATTTATTGCTCAGGGCAATGGCAGACCACAGGGTAAAAGCCGTGATAGGCAGGTCAGCAGATTTCTACGGGGAGTTAGCCGTAAACAGCTCTTTTTATATATCATTTCTCCAAAATATACTCCAGGGTAAAGCCCCGAAAGTATTGGGCAAAAAAGGCGTTGCGCACACTTACGCTTATACTGGCGACAATGCAAAAGCATTAGTTGCCCTGGCCCTGGACGACAGCACCTACGGACAAGTCTGGCATTTGCCTGTTGGCAGGCCCATAACCTTTGAAGAAGCAAATGAAATGTTTAATAAAGAACTGGGGACAAAATATAAAGTAAGCTATCTCCCTAAAATACTACATAAGGCGCTTTCCCTTTTTATCCCACCCATAAAGGAAGTGGAAGAAATGCTGTATCAGTTTGAAACACCTTACGAAATGAATTTTGACAAGTTCATGGCACATTTCCCTGACTTTAAAACCACTTCTTACCAGGACGGATTCAGCGCTATGCTCCGGTCATTTAGACAAAGTGAGCCACTAAACCGAAAAAATGGCAACCGTTAACCCCCGTTCGCATGGTGGGGCCGGCACAAGTATACCAACCCATTTTCGCTTAGCCCTGCGCTGAATTGGTATTGATGGTTTAGTGATTTTGTTAAAAAACAGCAATTTAATCCGGCATAACAATATCGTTTACTCTATTGACACCGTTTTTTTCATAACGAAAGATTTTAGGGTATTGATTTGCCATGAAATATAACCCGATGCACTTTAGCAGCAACAAAGGAAAACCGGGCGGCAGATACAGTTTTTTGGGCGTGTCCCTGCGGGCCGGGCTATCCGCTGCAAGTCCTCATTCCGCTGCGCTCCATTG
>NZ_NOXV01000082.1 GCF_002251835.1 Flavobacterium cyanobacteriorum | reverse complement strand
CAACCGGCAACTGGCAACCGACAACCGGCAACTGGCAACCGACAACCAGCAACCATCAACTGATAATCAGGAAGAAATAGCCGAAGGCGGCCCGGCATCGGAGGAGGAGAAGCGCATTACCGAAGAGGAGACCGATGAATCTGTTGAAGATAACCAGCCTGAAGGACCAACAGCCACAAGCCAACAGCCACAAGAGCCAAAAGAAGAAGAAGTTGAGGATGGCCAGCAACCAGCAACCGACAACCGAGAACCGGCCCCTTCAAAGCAGAAAGAAATTACTTTTGAGGACTACCTGGAGTATAAGGAACCTGAATTTGTTAAAAAAGCAGATATTGAAAATCCGCAAAGCATTAATAAAGAATTCCTGCCAAAGGAACCGGAGATCATACAAAAGCAGGAAGACAATGCTGCGGCATTAAGTGAAGAGCCGAAAGAAGAAACGCAGCCCACCTCAATTCGCGACTGGCGTGACTGGGAGCCTTCTACATCGCCCTACGGAAGCAAAAAAGAGGAGCCACAAGCCAGTGAGCCACAAGCCAGTGAGCCACAAGCCACAAACCACAAGGCACAAGAAGAACTGTCAGCAGTCAGCAGTCAGCAATTAGCCGCCACTCCTCAACCTGAACCCGAAACCCGCAATCCGCAAACTGTTTCACCGGCAAAGGGCAGCCCACATTTAAAGACTATCAACCTTGGCCTTAACGACCGCATCGCTTTTGAAAAAAACCTGTTCGGGGGCAGCGGCGAAGACCTTAACCGCGTTATATCGCAGCTGAACACCCTGAACACGTTCCGGGAAGCGCAGGACTTTATCAATGACCTGGTGAAGCCCGACTACAACAACTGGAAAGGCAAAGAGGAATATGAGGAGCGCCTGATGGAGCTGGTAGAGAAACGGTTCAGCTGATGGGTAAGCTGTACATTGTACCCACGCCTATTGGCAACCTTGAGGACATGACCTTCCGCGCTATTAAGGTGCTGAAGGAAGCTGACCTGATACTGGCTGAAGATACCCGCACCAGCGGCAAGCTCATGAAGCATTTTGAGATTGCCACGCACATGCAGAGCCACCACATGCACAACGAGCACAAAACGGTAGAGAACATCATCAGCCGTCTAAAGGGCGGCGAAACCATTGCCCTGATTAGCGATGCCGGTACGCCCGCCATTTCCGATCCCGGGTTTTTGCTTACACGTGCCTGTGTTGAAAATGGCATTGCTGTGGAGTGCCTGCCCGGCGCTACAGCCTTTGTGCCCGCATTAGTAAACAGCGGCCTGCCCAACGATAAGTTTGTATTTGAAGGTTTCCTGCCCGATAAGAAGGGGAGGCAGACCCGCTTCCTGGCCCTGGCCGGAGAAACCCGCACCATGATATTCTACGTGTCGCCGCACAAGCTGGTTAAAACGCTGGGCGAGTTTATACAGTACTTTGGCGCTGAAAGGCCTGTATCCGTTTCCCGTGAGCTGAGCAAGCTGCACGAAGAAACCGTGCGTGGCACCGCTACCGAAGTGCTGGAGCATTTTACCAAAAAAGAACCACGTGGGGAGATTGTGGTGATTGTAGGCGGGAAGCCGGAGGAGAAGAGGGAGAGGAGAAAGGAATATTAACTTCTTACATATTTTCTAAAAGACCTTACAGTTTCAAATACTCCAATTCCTATAAAAATTCTACTTACAAGATCGACTAAAGCGCTCCAATACCCAAGTGAGATACCTGAATTCTTCATAAAATCAATTCTGTGTAAAGGATTTATAAATTCCCAAAAGAATGGTAATAGTTCTGACATAAAGTAATGTGCCCCAGCAGCAGATAAATCAACATAGATATTGTCTAACGAAACTAAAAATAAACCATATAGTGGAAGTGCAACTATAAAAACTGTTAGAGCCGCTGCTTGAATCCAGTTACTACCATGATTACTGTATTGCTTAGAAACGCCTATTGCTATAAGCGAACCTAAGTTTGACCAAGTTAACTTTTCAGATGCAATTTTTTTATACAAAAATTTTTGTGCAGCTTTATAATACTCAATTTTATCGTGTACATTATTTTGCCTATTTGCAGCAGTATATAAATCATTATACAGGTTTAGTCCGTCGCGGTAAGTCCAAGATTTTTGGTTTATTGGAAAAAAAGTATTTACAAGTTTCGCTGAAGACAAATCACTTGATAATGAAGTGGTTTAAACTTTTATTTTATTAAATTTCTTTAGTGC
>NZ_NOXV01000044.1 GCF_002251835.1 Flavobacterium cyanobacteriorum | reverse complement strand
GCTTAAAATACCGGGCGGGCAACCTGAAGTACCCACCCCTACCCAGGGACTCTGTTCTGTTGGGGAGCAGGATGAGCGTACAAAGTAAACAATACATCCTGATGTAATTGGTGCATTAGAAATAACAAGAGGATTTGATGCAGTTGTGAAATCCACAAAAGATGGTAATGGTGCCCCTATAAAAAAGTCCGGAACTATTGCAATTTCCCATTGTATTGCCTCTCCGCTTTCAGTCCACGCCAGTAAGGCATCCTGCCCATTAACCATGGAATAGGTTAAATCTGTCGGGGGCGGGCACTGCGCAATGCCAGTTACACCGGTGAGCAAGGCTAATAAGGGTAATATTTTTTTCATACTTTGCAATTAAATAGCAACTATTAATAGTAGACAAATTGCTAGGTTGTTAATTATTCATGGCTTTTCAGCAGAGTTTAGTTTAACAAGTTTTGCCCAATCTATAGCTCCATTTTCATTACAAAAATCGGTAGTGAACTCTTTTGTAAATTTATTAATAATTTGTGAGTATGATTTTAGAAAATCATCATTCCTTTCTTTAGCCTGATGCCCTAGTGGCTCAATCAATTCAGTATATAAATTCCTATCACCAGAAATAAATTCCCAAAATTTTTGTCCACAATATTTATAATAAGTCCCTTTATCAGGTTTATTATCTCTGCCATAGCAGCATCCATTTACAGCGATAACCTGTAGTTTTGAATTGCTTGTCCTAAGTGTTTTTTGAGCTGTTACAAAACTAGTTTTCATTTCAGCTAATTGTCGGCTATTGGCCCAATTTGGACCTGATTTTATTGTTACAATATAGCGGATACCATCATGGTCGAACTCTAAATCTATTCCTGCAATTCCAGATTTTCTACCTCCATGTACCTTTTGGTTTATGAAAATTGCTAATCCTTCTAACCAATCACCAAATATTGTTTCTTCAGCTGAAGAAATTTGAGCATCAACAATTCCTCTTACTATTTCATCCGCAGTTAAAACGTATTTTGCTTTAAATAAATATGGATTCTTTCTTTGTATAACTTTTATTAATTTTAAGCTTTCAATACTTTGAATTCTCTTTTGATGAAAAATTCCAATGTTTTGCTCAACGTATTGCGATACGTCTGTCAGATTCAGTTTGTTCATATAAAGTTTCAGGTTCTAAGATATATAATGCTACAGGTTTTAACTGTTCTCTAACCATATTGTAATATTCAGGAACAATATCAATTCCTACAGAATGCCGTCTCATTCGATTTGCTACCAATAATGTAGTTCCTGAACCCATAAAAGGATCAAGCACCACATCTTCTTCTTTGGTAAAAAGTTTTATAAACCATTCAGGCAATTCTTCGGGAAAAGCAGCACTGTGATTTTTATTGCTGCATTCTGTTGCTAAATGTAAAACATTTGTTGGATAAGCTTTTTCTCTGTTTACCCAATTTGAAATGTTTTTTCCAAATCCACTTCCTACTTTAGAATTATCTCGTTTTTTGTCTGTTTCAGAAAGGTTTTTTAAGCGATTTTTTGCCCAATCTCCCATAGGCACCATCACTTCTTCTTGATACATATGAAATTGTTTGCTTTTGTTAAATTGTAAAAGCCTTTCCCATGAATCACGAAATCTATTTGGCCATTTTCCGGGATATGAATTTTTTTTATGCCATATAAATTCTTCTGTCCATAGCCAACCCTGTTTTCTCATAGCAATAATCAATTCCATTACATAAGTACTTCTCTCGCCTTCAACAACTTTCTCTTTTATATTTAAAATAAAAGTACCTGTAGGTTTTAAAACGCGTAGAAGTTCTTTAGATATTGGAAGAAACCATTCTACATATTTATCAGGATGAATACCTCCATAGGTGTTTTTTCTTTGATCAGCATATGGAGGTGAAGTAACAACTAAGTCAACAGAATTGTCTTTAAGCTTTTTGAGCATTTTTTTACTGTCTCCTAAATATAAATCTGTTCTTATTTCCATAACTTATCAATTTGTACAAATTTAGTTCTTTTATATGTATAATTGGTGTTGTTAATAAGTAGTGATATCTATTTTATTCAGGTTTATAAACGGTATTAAAACCATAATAAAAGTTATGGTTTTTTTTCATCAAATCTGAGGTACCACTCACCGCTCCCCCGCGTGAGGGATTGCAGCGGAAAGCCCGCAATGGAGCGCAGCGG
>NZ_NOXV01000076.1 GCF_002251835.1 Flavobacterium cyanobacteriorum | reverse complement strand
TTTTATTGATTTTTAATCAATTATGTTTTTTGTCGTGTACTAAAAATATTGTGTTAAAGCTATTTAACATGAGTTATAAAATTGACAATATTCTCGTTAGTGAAGGTAACCGGCCATTATGGCAAATTATAATCGCGGCAATATTTTATACTGTCACACTTTTGCTTATCTTACTTTCGCTATACATATTGTATATTGATTTTACAATTGGTGCAGCAAAAGGTTGTGTTGGTATTTTATCTTTTGCCACTACAGCATTTGTACTGGAAGTACGGTTTTCTTTAGTTAATAACATTTATTTTGATTTTGAAAAGAGGCTTTATAAAAAAGAATATGCTGTCGGGATTTTCAGGTTAGGAACATGGCAGCATTTGCCCAATATAGAATACATCTGTGTTTTCAGGCAAGGCTGGTCTAAAGACAGTGACGGAGATGGAATGTCAGATTCAGCCGGTTACCGGTATGATGTAAATGTATGGCATGACAGTTCAAAACATTTTACAATATATACTAATCTCAAGAAAGAGCCTAGTTATGAAATGGCTAAGCATTTAGCAACTAAGATGAAAGTTGATTTTCTTGATGCTACCGACCCTCATAACAAACAGTGGGTAGAGCTTGAGGAGCTTGCGCTGTAAATCTTGATTAAGTACAGGCTACTGCAATACAATGCAGTACGAGCAGCAGTATGCCAATTCCATTTATTATAAATACTTTCTTGTTTGTAGATGCCCTTGTCAACGAAATTGCTATAGCATGATATATTAGATAAAGAGGTGCAGTAGTAAGTGTAGTTATAAATAAGCTAAAGCCTTTTCAGCCTGCTCTGCCGTCATGGAATATAAATTCCTATTACAGACTGCAATAGTACAGATACATGGCTGATATAATCAGCAGGTGGAATAAAAACCAATAATTTCTTGCTTATTAAGTTGATACATCTTTCTTTTTCTGTCTTACAAATAGATAAATAATCGCCACAACTGCCGCTGTAAGTACAACGTCAATGAAAAAGTTTTTGCGGTTCCATCCCCAGTGCAATTCTGTGGAAGAGACCCAAAACTGTGTATAGTATTCCAGCGGAAAACCTATTTTAAGCGTTGGCATATTTCGTCTGGACAATAAGACGGTCATTACGCTCATATAAGATATTGTACAAAAAGCCGCAAAAGAATAAAAGCTGATTTTAATAAAGTGCTTCATATCTAATTCGTTTCCTCCACAAACTCTATAATATCCCCCGGCTGGCAGTCCAGTTCTTTGCAAATAGCTTCCAGCGTGCTAAACCGTATCGCCTTAGCCTTGCCTGTTTTTAAAATTGAAAGGTTAGCAGTGGTTATGCCTACGCGTTCGGCCAATTCGTTGCTGCGCATTTTCCGTTTGGCCAGCATTACGTCCAGGTTAATGATTATTGGCATGGCTTATATGGTTAAGTCGTTTTCTTCTTTCATCTTTTTTGCCGTGAGGAATACCTCGCTAAGCACCATAAAGAACAGGGCCAGTATCACAACCAGTAGTTCAGCCCCTATACCCACTGAAAATGTATTTTCCACAATCACATTATAAAGGAATTCAGAAATAAAATATAGGATGAAACCTGCAAGCAGTGCCTTCCCCGTATTGCCCAGCAGTAGTATAACGGCATCATCAAAAATTTTCTTTTTTGAAAAAAGCGTGAGTATGCCCCTGAACAAATATAAGGCATAGGTCCATATGCCGAAAACAACAATCTTAACCCCAAGCATTACATAATCTTCCGGAGCCATATCAACAGCCTTGGTGCCATTTACCTCAAAAGGAACCTGTGCCGGAAAAAATAACGCCATAAATATAAATGGTACTGCAAACACAAGTATAACCATGCACAGTATAAATGTTATGCCGGTAAGGGTCCTTAAAAAGGGAAGTTTCTCCATATCACTTAGTTTTAGATGGACAAATATAATAAAATTATTGCAAAACAATAATTAATAAAAACAAAACAATATCTGTGTGCAGTTTTAATTCCTGTATTTTTGGCACTATGGAGCAATTCCCCGGATCACTTGACAGAAAGCTGCAAAAGCGTGTGGAAGAAAATATGCTGCGGAGACTTCCGGCAGCGCATAACCTTGTTGA
>NZ_NOXV01000053.1 GCF_002251835.1 Flavobacterium cyanobacteriorum | reverse complement strand
TGGTCGTGGAATTGTTTAGTACGTGTAAAGTATGCTACGTATTTCGGGTTTAATGGGCTTCTGAAAGAAAAACAAGCATCGTGAATTACAACGCCTTCATCGCATAACCAAGCTGTACCTAATCCAATATCCTCAATGGTTTCTCCGGCAGCTACAATAACCACATCACCATTTTCAGCAATTCGTAGATTTTTCCTTTCTACTAATTCCTCACTCAGAAATGACTTGCTTTTATCTGCCCAAGTGCCATAATAAGTGTACATCTCTCCATAATGAATGCAGGGCACACCATCTGTAAGCATATCATCCTTTACAAATCGTTTTCCTCTTTGAAATTTACCAATTACGCCTAACGGCTCTCTTTTTACTTCTACATCTGAAAATTCAAAAAACTTTTCTTTGTAAAAGTTGTACTGTTTTTTACGAGCTGTAAGCTCCGCTGTAAGCTCCGCTGTAAGCTCCGTAAAGTTATCTAGAATACGAACAATTTCATTTTGAATTGATAATGGAGGAATGACAAGGGGGATTTCAACCAATTTGCCCTTCGTTAATTTTGCCCTACCACCACCGGATAAAAATGGAATAAACTTTACTATCTGCAAATAATGGTAAAGAAATTTTGTCGATAGATTGTTTATCCCTCGAATTACGTGAACATGATTGTTAGCCCAAAATTTTCCAACAGCATATTGAATTGAGTAATTCTCAAGACTTTTAGAACCATCTTCAGCAATTAGAACATTTTCTCCATCATGCGTAAAACCTTTCACATAATCTTGAATATTATTTGCACCGTAATAAGGTATTTCACCTGCAACCCTTAATGAAGCTTTAACTGGTTTTCTTCCGCTATTTGCTATCTCTACATAATTTTCATTACCCAGTACAGTCCACTCAACATCAACATCCTTTAATAGTCTCTCTAAATAACTCATGCTTCAATCTCATTTATTATTAAATCAATTTCAGCACGAAGTGCAGCTATCTTTTCAACCGTTTTTGAAACCTCAGTATTCAACTGTGTTATATCAAACTTCTCTCGATTATCTTTAGCTTCCACGTAGGAACTTACCGAAAGATTGTAATCGTTTTCTGCAATCTTGTTGTTGTCAATAGTCTTGGCAACATGGACTACATCTTCTTTGCTATCGAACAATTCCATAATTCTTTCAATGTGCTTGTCTTTAAGTACATTGTTGTTCGTTTCTTTTTTGAAGAAATCTTCACCGCTAGCATCAATAAACTGTGTTTTATTTTCAGTTTTGTGCTTAGATAGTACCAGAATATTTACAGAAATAGTAGTACCATAAAATAGATTTGATGCTAATGAAATTACGGTTTCTACAAAGTTATTATCCACCAAATACTTTCTGATTTTCTGTTCTGAACCGCTGCGGTAAAAGATACCAGGGAAACAAACAATAGCTGCTCTGCCTTTGCTGGATAGATAACTTAAAGCATGAAGCACAAAAGCAAAATCTGCTTTTGATTTTGGAGCCAACACACCAGCAGGTGCAAAACGGTCATCATTAATTAGCGTTGGGTCATCGTCACCAATCCATTTTATAGAGTAAGGAGGATTAGATACAATGGCATCAAAAGGTTTTTCATCGCCATAGTGTGGGTCAATGAGTGTATTGCCAAGGGCAATATTAAACTTGTCGTAATTGATGTTGTGTAAAAACATATTCATACGAGCAAGGTTGTATGTGGTGTGGTTTACTTCTTGCCCATAAAATCCTTTTTCAATAATATGATTGTCGAAATGCTTTTTAGCTTGTAACAGTAAAGAGCCTGAACCTGCGGCAGGGTCGTAAATCTTGTTTACTTTATCTTGCTTGTGCATTGCCAATTGTGCAATGAGTTTTGAAACGTGTTGTGGCGTAAAAAACTCCCCTCCTGATTTTCCTGCATTGGCTGCATAATTAGAAATCAAAAACTCATATGCATCACCAAAAAGGTCAATTTGATTGTCTTCAAAATTTCCAAAGTCAAGTTCTTCAATTCCCTTTAAGACTTTAGCCAAATTACTGTTCTTGCTTTCAACGGTATTCCCTAATCGTGTGCTTGTTGTGTCAAAGTCGGCAAACAAACCTTTAAT
>NZ_NOXV01000042.1 GCF_002251835.1 Flavobacterium cyanobacteriorum | reverse complement strand
TTTGGTGCTGATAAGCCGCCACATGCGCCAAGCGCAGGAACGTTAGCACCAATTGTAAAAAGACAGCCGACCATTATCAATCGGTGGACAAAAACCTATCGGCCGATAGAAATATTTTGTAAATTTGCCCTATGGCGACAGACAAGAAAAATAATAATCCTTTAGCGGAAGTTTTTGGCTTCCCAATTATAAATGAGACGGCCAAAGCAAAACGTTACCGTGATAAGAAGCTGTGCCCTTTTAATAACAAGGTTCCAAATTGCACAAAAGACAAGGCAAACGACCCATTAGGAGTTTGCAGTGTGTTTCACAACGACAATCCTGTAATCACTTGCCCGACAAGATTTCGGGAAGATTGGTTGATAATCGAAAATGCTGCGAAATTTGCTTTTGACGAAAAAACCAAATGGACTTCACTTTCTGAAATTAAACTACTTGACAAGAACGGGCAGTCGGCTGGCAACATTGACTTTGTCTTAGTTGCTTACAATGATAAGGGACAACTTATTGACTTTGCTTCTCTTGAAGTTCAAGGTGTTTACATATCTGGCAATCTTCGAAATCCGTTTGACAGTTACATAAACAACCCGACAAGCAAATTTTCTTGGACAACAGGATACAATTCACCAAAGCCCGACTATCTATCATCTTCAAGGAAACGATTAATCCCACAAATGCTATACAAAGGAGGTATTTTCCAAACATGGAAAAAGAAACAAACTGTCGCTTTACAAAAATCCTTCTACGACACTTTACCGAAACTTCCAACGGTAAGCAAAGAGAAAGCAGATATTGCTTGGTTTTTATATGACTTAGTCCTTGACAAAGAAACCAAGCAATATAACCTGACTTTGGTTGATACGGTTTACACTGACTTTGAAGCGGCATTGTTCAGAGTTACAACCCCAGAGCCTGGAAAACTTGAAGATTTTATAAACATTCTTCAAGACAGACTTGATGAAAGATTGGAAGGTAATTCGCCTGACACACCAAGTTTAACCGATATAATCAGTAGTTAAAATGGGTGAGCAATTAACCATATTTGAAAAAGGAACAGTTAAAAAACAACAAACGCAAGTTGTCAATGTTGCATCTGTCCCCCAAAGAAGTCCTTTTCGTTATCCGGGTGGAAAGACTTGGTTAATACCTACTGTTAGAGAATGGCTTCGACAAGACAACAACAAAAAGAGTTTAATTGAACCGTTTGCTGGTGGTGGTATTGTTAGCTTGACAGCCGCCTTTGAAAATCTTGCTGACCATATAACAATGGTTGAGTTAGACGAAGAAGTTGCAGCAGTTTGGGAAATAATCCTAAACGGCAAAAATGAATGGCTTGCTGACAGAATTTTAAACTTTGAACTATCACACGAAAACGTAAATAAAGAACTAAGTAATCCAAACAAAGAAATTAAAGACATTGCTTTTTGCACCATTCTTAAAAACAGAGTTTTTCATGGTGGTATTATTGCCAAAGGTTCTGGAATGCTCAAAAATGGTGAGAATGGAAAAGGAATTGCTTCGAGATGGTATGCAAAAACACTTGCCGACAGAATTAGAGCAATAAATTTCATCAAACATAAAATTCAATTCCTACAGACTGACGCCTTCAAAGTAATTGAGCAAAACAGCGACAATAGAAACGCATATTTTTTCATTGACCCTCCTTACACTATTGCAGGTAAACGACTTTACACATATTTTGACATAGACCACGAACAACTTTTTTACTTGACATCCAAAATTCAGGGAAAGTTTATGTTGACATATGACGACACAGAAGAAATCAGAGCATTAGCAAACAAATACCATTTGGCATTCCGAACAATACCAATGAAAACGACACATCATTTGGAGAAAAACGAAATAATAATTTCAGACAACTTCGACTGGTGGACAAGAACAACTGGTGCTAACAGCGGTTTGGCGTAATGGCGGGTGCAGTACTTCGTATGACAGTTTTGTGGTAGGTTCAAGTGCAGTTCTTCGTATCAACATTTGTGGTAAAAATCGCCACCTTCGCCAAGCCGCCAACCGTTAGCGGTCAGGCTATGACGAAACGCCAACAACAGACAATAAATT
>NZ_NOXV01000055.1 GCF_002251835.1 Flavobacterium cyanobacteriorum | reverse complement strand
ACCCTTTTTTATTTAACAAATAAGTTTAAACCACTTCATTATTAAAAAACTTAAAGCAATACAATATTGAAGAAATTAAAGAACCTTCAATATAATAATTATGCAGGCTTAAAACATTACACTAAACTTTCACTTCCCGAAATTTCGCTTTATCTTTGCTCCTATTGATACCCATGCCATGGAAAATAATAAGAACCAGGAGATTGTAAAGAATGTCTTTACAAAATACCTTGAAGACAAAGGCCACAGGAAAACCCCTGAACGCTATGCCATACTCCAGGAAATATATAACAGCCAGGAACATTTTGATATAGAATCGCTCTACATCAAAATGAAGAACAAGAACTACCGTGTAAGCCGTGCCACGCTTTACAATACTATAGAACTGTTACTGGAATGCGGCCTGGTGCGCCGCCACCAGTTCGGGCAAAACCAAAGCCACTACGAAAAATCATATTTTGACAAGCAGCACGACCACATCATCATGACCGATACCGGAGAGGTTATCGAATTTTGCGACCCGAGGATACAGTCTATCAAAAAAACAATAGAAGAGATTTTCGGCATTGAAATTCATAACCATTCTTTATACCTTTACGGCCACAGGAAAGTACCTGCTGCCGAAAACCAATAACCGCCGTAACAACGGCAACGGCAAACCAACCCTGAAAAGGATTGGTTTTTGTTTTTAAATGAATAACACAATAACTACAAACATAAACAACCGCTAATAAAAATGACCGTAGATTTACTGCTTGGACTGCAATGGGGAGACGAAGGCAAAGGTAAAATTGTTGACGTACTGACCTCCGGATATGATATCATTGCCCGTTTTCAGGGAGGGCCTAATGCAGGGCATACCCTGGAGTTCGATGGCATAAAGCACGTACTCCGCACTATCCCTTCAGGTATATTCCATAAAAATTCTATTAACATTATAGGCAATGGTGTGGTGATGGACCCGGTGGTTTTCCAAAAAGAACTGGAAGGCCTGGAAAAATTCAATATCGACATTAAAAGCAGGTTGCTCATTTCCAGGAAAGCACACCTTATACTACCTACGCACAGGCTGCTTGATGCTGCTTCGGAAGCATCTAAAGGCAAGGCCAAAATTGGTTCTACCCTTAAAGGTATCGGCCCTACATATATGGATAAGACCGGCAGGAACGGTATCCGCATCGGCGATATTGAACTTGAGGATTTTAAAGACCGGTACAGGGCGCTGGCCGATAAGCACCAGGCCATGATAGCCTTTTATGATGTTGACCTGGAGTATGACCTTGAGGAACTTGAGGAAGAATTTTTCTCAGCGGTGGAAGCGCTTAAAGAACTTACTTTTATTGACAGTGAAGAGTACCTGAACAAAGCCATGAAAGAAGGCAAAACAATACTGGCCGAAGGCGCACAGGGTTCATTGCTTGACATTGATTTCGGGACCTACCCGTTCGTAACATCATCCAATACAACGGCTGCCGGTGCCTGTACCGGGCTTGGCATTGCACCAAACAGGGTAAAAGATGTGTTTGGTATATTCAAGGCCTATACAACACGGGTTGGCAGTGGCCCCTTCCCTACTGAACTTTTTGATGAAGATGGCGCTACCATGGCACGTGTAGGTAATGAGTTTGGTTCAGTTACCGGCCGTGCCAGGCGTTGCGGCTGGCTTGACCTTGTAGCGCTTAAATATGCCGTGCAGGTAAACGGCGTTACACAGCTTTACATGATGAAGGGCGATGTACTTTCAGGTTTTAAAACCCTGAAAGTGTGTACAGCTTACGAATATAAAGGCCAGAAGATAGGCCACCTGCCTTACAATATTGAGCCTGAAAACGTGAAACCGGTTTATGTTGAGAAAAAGGGCTGGGCTGCCGACCTGACCGGAATGACCAGCTATGAGCAGCTTCCTGCTGAATTGAAAGAATATATTGAATTTATTGAAAAAGAACTTGAAGTGCCTATAAAAGTAGTATCAGTTGGCCCGGACAGGACACAGACTATAATGAAGTAATTTTATGTTTCATACTAAAAAGAAGCCGTCTCAATACTTAAATTTTGAGACGGTTTTTTATT
>NZ_NOXV01000047.1 GCF_002251835.1 Flavobacterium cyanobacteriorum | reverse complement strand
GCTTTCCGCTGCAAGTCCTCATTCCGCTGCGCTGCATTGCGGGCTTTACGCTGCTATCCCTAACGCGGGGTTGATGCATGCATGGGGTAATCGTATTTTGTTTACAACAAAAACCTATTGCCAACCACAAGTGGCATACAAATAAATTTTACTAAATAATGCATGGCCATTTGATGATTTGTAAAGAAAATACTACTTTAGTACAAGGGCTGGATGTTCGTATATACACCCAAAATTGGGTGTATATACGAACATTTATAGCGCATATAAGCTAGTTGCAAGAAACCTTTGAAAAACGAAACGTGAAAAAAGTAAGCTAAAAGAAAGAAAATCATTAGATTAGCGTTTATGTACAGCCAACATATAGGCAAGCCAAAGAGCAAAAAAAATAGAAACGACTAACTTTTGAAAGAGTAATTTAGAAGAAATTGAGCAATTTGTAAAGTAAAATGTTTTTAGTAACGGAGACTTTTATAAATTTAATTATTAACATCAAAGTTATGTGTAATGTCTCCCACATAACAGAGAAAAAAATTATTTAAAAAAATGCAAAAATTTAGTTTAAAATTATTTGTTATGATTTCTATAATAGGGATTATAACTTTGAATTCGTGTAATGACGAGTCATTGACTGAAAATTTAAGTAATTCTGAGAATTCTGAAATAACTTATCAGATGCGTAGTGGTTTAAAAAATCCATTAGAATATGTCGGTGTTGCTCATAATGAATATATGAAGGAATTTACTACAAATCTTGAAAATAGCTTTAATCAGGGTAAATGGGAAAATATTTCATTTTTAAGTCCAGAGTTTAAAACTAATTTTTCTCAGATTTCAAATGAAGCATTTATTAAACTATTTCCAAATTCAGATTCAGACACTGACAAACAAGAAATTATCTATAATGAACTTGATATTAATGAATGGTTTGATAACGACTCAACAGATGAACTAATGTTAGCTGAATCTATATTAAACACAAAAGCAACTCAAAAAGACAAAGAGTTTACAATGAACTTACTTATAGACGTGTATAATGCAATCAATAATGCTACAAGTGATGAAATTGCATATAATGAACTTGATAAGATTATTACAAAACACGAAAATTTAATCTTGTCACAAGAATGGAGTTCTAACGAAGATAACGCATTGGGTGCTTTAGCAATTACCAAATATTCTGCTGAATTTTGGAAAAATTATGATTTTTCAAAGTTTAATCAGAGTAATACTAATTTAGCAGGTAGAGCTCGCAATCCAAGAAGTTCTGTAATTGTAGGAGCTGATGTTGCGGGTTATGTTATTGGTGGAGTTGTTGGTGGAGCGGCAGGTGTTGCCGTTGGCCCTGTAACTCTCGGTGCGGGTACTGTTGCTGGTGTTCTTGGAGGTAAAGCTGTAGGTGCTTGGACTGGTTCAGCAGTAGCAGCAACCGCAATTGCAATATACGATGCTTGGAGTGATTGGTTTAATTAATTAGTTATGATAAACTTGCTAAATAATAAAACTAAAGTTATAATACTTCTCATATTGTATCTTTTAGGTGCTTTAGGTATATCTTTAATTTATATTTTTGATTTTGAAAACAATATAATTGTTTATTCGATATTTTTCGCAATAGTGGTTGTTATAAACAAACTTTCTTCAGAAATTATTGAAAATAAAAATAAACATTTTATACTTTTTTCTTTAATTCCATTTTTGACTTATTTATTATTCTTAATTATCTACAAACAAGATTACTTTGTAAGGTATAAACTTCTAATTTTATTTCCATTACTTTTAAGTTTATACCAAATGTTTAAAATAGTAAAATTTGGAAAGTAATATTACAAGAGGTTGTTTATATTAGACAACCTCTTTCACTTTCTAATCAAGGCTTCTTGCAACAAGCGTTTTGCAAGATTGCGGGGTAAGTGCTTAATTTAAAGTTTTGGCATATCAATAAAGTTTAGTAATAACCTAAAAGTAAAGGCTTATTTAGTCCGCAACCTCGCAAAGCGCGTGGACGTTAGCACCAATTGTAAAACGACACCGTAACAAATGACAGTAATC
>NZ_NOXV01000041.1 GCF_002251835.1 Flavobacterium cyanobacteriorum | reverse complement strand
CGTCAACCCTTTTTTATTTAACAAATAAGTTTAAACCACTTCATTTATATAAATGATTCCACTGAATGCCGAGATGTAATCCATTTTTGCCTCAAATGACAAATCCAATAAGCGAGATGTAAACCATGGATAACCACTTGGCCTGCCTTGGACGCTGGGAAATGGAATGAAAACTACATCACATTTCTTATTTGCCAGGTAATACTCAAGAGAGTTTTCGGATGATTTAATCACTTTTGCTGACTTGAAGTCGTGAACTTGATAACCATTTTCCATGAAGTTTTGAGAAAAATTTCCGCTACCTGAAGTTATTGCCAATGAATACACATTATTTCCAAACTCACGAAACGCATCTGCGCCAAAGTAGGTAAAAGTGGCGTAGGTGTTTTCAATGTGCCACCATTTTGCAAAGTCTGCATCAAAAGATGCAAGTACATTTACATCCATTGCATTATGGTTATTATGAGACCATACTATAATTTTTTTATCTGGATAAATGTACTTCGCTATCAGCGCTAAATTTTGTGCATAATAGATATCTCTGTTTTTTCCATTAACAAGAAACTCAAAGCAGTTCTTCAAATTAGCAATTTCTAAGAGCCATAAATTTCTTTTTTCAATTGGTTGAGTATGATATTTAAATACTTCTTCTATTTTCCCTATTTCTTTAAAATAGTTATTGGTATCTACGCTGTCTTTTTTAGACTCCCATAGGTATTGAAACGTATAATTAATATCTTTCAATAACCGTTGGTATGATTTAGAAGAAGTGTTATAGTTAAGCTTGCTTAGCTCTTCTGTAAGTAAATTTAAAAGCCTAGTCTTAGCAAATTTCCCACAATGCCATGGATGTATACCCCCAAGATGAATTTTACTACCATTAGATAATTGCTGGTTGTAGTAATTCCAAAAATCTTTGCTCACAGCACTTTTTGACAAGCTGGACATAATATTTTCTTGTGCTTTTATTCTTACAAGGGCTGTGTCATTTATTTCTGATAAATCAAATAGAATAGAGCACATATCATCTTCAAATAACAAAACGTCAAATCCCTTTTTTTCGTGTAAATACTTAACAAGTCTTGTTTTCATTTGAATAGCACCACCATCACCATGACTGGGCTCACCTAACAGAACGATTTTTCTATCACCAATGGCCTTTCCGATAGGCTCTAAATCGTCATAACTAAGAGTTTTGGCATCAAATGACTTAATTGGGCTTCTCGATTGATACAGGTGCTCCATAAAAATATCCGAATAGTCACCCTTTAATTGTCCATAAATAGAATGATAAATAAGCAGTAATACAGTTGAAATCAATATTCTGACCATATATCTCATGATTTTTGTATGATTACAAAGCTAATATGGTCTTAAAAGCAAAAATTGTAAGAATGTAAACTACTGAGCGTAAAACCAAATGACTGGTTTTTCACTGTCTATATGATTGAAAAACAATTTAGGGTTAATGTTTGTAAAATTCTTAAAATCCTTATTGAAATGAGCTTGATCAAAATATAGATTTTCGTAAGATAAGTTAGTAAGTTTCTTTTCATTCTTATAAGTAAAAATAGCTTTTCTGAACCGATGAATTCTTCTATATTCTGTAGGATTTTTTCCTAAATACTTTGAAAAAATCTTATTTATATATTGCCTGCTAAGATTGTGTTTTCTTGCGATTAGTTCAATTTTCTCTCCTTTCTCAATATCTTGAATTATTTTTTCAAGCCTTAGTAATTCATTCTTTTGATTTAGCTTAGAAATCCAATATTTCTCTAAATATTCAATCTGTTGGTCTCGATTATCAATTTTGAAAATTGCTATCATCGTAGAATCAAAATCTTCAAATAAGTTCAATGAATTATTTGATTCATTCATGAGTAATAATTGGTTGCTAACAAAATGATGAATTCCAATTGGCTTAAAATAAATTGTTATTTCCTGTACGGCGTTTTTGTAAACAATATGAATAGGTTTCTTATATTGATTAATAAAACTACCTAAGTACACGACAAAAATTGTATTAAATTAATTTCCAGCTTATT
>NZ_NOXV01000043.1 GCF_002251835.1 Flavobacterium cyanobacteriorum | reverse complement strand
TAAGTTTGATAGTGTTAAATTTTATTTAGGACAGGATTGTTTTTAAATTGTAAATAACTCCGATTGAAATTTTCTTCAGGATAAATGGGGTTGTATGTTTCTGAATATTTTCCAATAAAGTTTTTAAAGTGATTATAGTTTTTGGTTTTTTTTAAATCATTTATAGCACTATACCAACTAGATTGTTTAAATCTAAGATGAACTTTTGTGAAGTCATCCTCATAAAATTTATTTTTCAAATCTGAAAATTTAGAGATAATAGCATTCCAATACCAATCAATAAAATTACAATACCCTGTAGGCAGCCCGTGGGCTAAGTCAAAGCCATTACCTATAATTATTAACCTATTCATTATGTGTTTGTTTGTGCTTCAAATATATATTATTTCATAACACATAGTTGCCTGCTTGGTTAAGATGGTTATTTTTGCTTCTCGCTCTTATTTGGCGTAGCAAAAAAGATATGCAAAAAATAAAACTGCTGGTACTGTTGCTGGCCCCTGTGCTTGGTTATTGCCAACCCGCCGATTTTGGCAACTGGTTTATATATTTCGGCGATAAGAAGCTTAACAATAAATGGAACTGGCACCACGAGGTGCAGTACCGCAATTATAATCTGCTGGGCAATACCGACCAGCTCCTTTTGCGTACCGGTATAGGGTACAACCTGACTGAAAACAACAACAACCTCCTGCTGGGGTATGCCTATATTTACAATGAACCGAATATAGGCGAAACAGATGATAAAAGAAATTTTGCCGAACACCGCATATATCAGCAATTTATTACCAGGCAGAGCTTTGGCAGGATAGCATTGCAGCACCGCTACCGTTTTGAGCAGCGTTTTATTGAGGATGATTTCCGGCTTAGGCTGCGTTACTTTTTATCGGCCAACATTGCGATCAACCAAAAGCAGATGCAGGATAAAACCCTGTACCTTTCCGCCTACAACGAAATATTTATAAATACAGAAGGCAGCAGCTATTTTGACCGTAACCGGCTCTTTGGCGGGCTGGGCTACAGGTTCAGCAAAACATTCAGGGCTGAACTTGGCGTAATGAACCAGTCAACCCAAAAGGTGTCGCGCAACCAGCTTAATGTTATCACCTTCGTTAATTTGTAACCGCTGTATGGAACTGCTCTACAAAAACATCAACATTCACTATACTGATAGCGGCAAAGGCAATGCAATAGTGCTGCTGCATGGTTTTTTAGAGAACAGTACCATGTGGAAGGAACTTGCGCCCGGATGGAGCCGCAAATACAGGATCATTACTATTGACCTGCTGGGGCATGGGCAAACAGGCTGCCTGGGCTATGTACACACTATGGAAGACATGGCCGATGCCGTGCATGCCGTGCTGCACGAGTTGCGGATTCGCAAGGCCATATTTGTGGGGCACTCTATGGGAGGGTATGTGTCGCTGGCTTTTGCAGAGCTGTACCCGGACATGGTAAAGGGGATTGTATTGCAAAACTCAACCTCACGTGCTGACAGCGATGAGCGCAAAGCTAACCGGGACCGTGCCATAAAAGCCGTAAAAGAAAATTACACTGCCTTTGTACGCATGAGCATTGCCAATTTGTTTAGTGAAGGTAACCGTGAGCGGCTTGACGCAGAAATTGAGGCTGTAAAGCAGGAGGCGCTCAAAACCCCTTTACAGGGCATTGTAGCCGCGCTGGAAGGCATGAAAGCCCGTAAAGACCGCGAAGTGATCCTCCATTTTGCCCCCTATCCTGTTTTGCTTGTATTGGGCAGGCAGGACCCCGTGCTCAATTATGAGGACAGCCTGGGGCAGGCTGAAGGTACACCGGTAAAGCTTATAACCTATCCTGACGGGCACATGAGCCACATAGAAAACCGGGAAGGGCTGCAAAAAGACCTGACAGAGTTTATAAAAAGTTGCTGATTTTGGAGCTATTTCCTGCTGTACGCTGTATCTCCCCGCCGCGAAAGCGGGCGGCGGGGAGGATGCCGCTCCCAT
>NZ_NOXV01000039.1 GCF_002251835.1 Flavobacterium cyanobacteriorum | reverse complement strand
GTAGGTTCAAGTGCAGTTCTTCGATTGAACTTTTGTGCTAAAAATCCCCACCTTCGGCAATACCCGAACCGTTGTGCGGAAATCCCTACGGGCTTCCCGCACAACGCCTCAGGCGATTTGCCCCGGCCAGCCCTTCGGGATTGTCCGGCAACAAAGCGGTTTGCAAAATGCAAATCACTTCGCAAATCGACTGGGGCGTTGGCTCAACCATAGGACGAACAACCTACAATTTACAAAAACCTTACTTTGACAAGACTTTTTTACGATGATTAACACCCCATTCCCTTAAAGCAAGAATTACCTTATCCAAGGTTTTTCCATAAGTAGTTAATTCATAAACAACTGAAACAGGAGAAGTGTCATAAACTGTTCGTGTCAAAATACCATGTTCTTCCAAATCTTTTAATTCTTTTGACAAAACCTTTCCAGTAATTTTGGGAATGTTTCGTTGAATTTCTTTGAAACGCATTCTCCCCCCAAACCACAAGGCTAATAAAATAACGAACTTCCAACGACCACTTAATAAGTCCATTGTGTCCATTAGTGGTAGCAAATGTTTTGTACATTCTGTATAGTCAGATGCATTTGGTAAAGCATCTTTCAAATTTATTCCTTTACTGGTTACTTTTTGGATACTGGTTTCCATTAGGATACTGTTTACTTTTAGATATCAAAGGTAATTACTTTTGTCCAACAATTAAACAAAAAAATAAAAATGGAAAAAGTAATTCTTTTTGGAGCAAGTGGTCAGCAAGGTTCTGTCATTGCTCAACAGCTTATTGAAAAGGGGTACAAAGTTATTGCACCAGTTCGCTACCAAACAAATGTTGAATCTCTCAATCATAAACGTATTGAAACTAGGTTAACAGATTTTACTACTGCATCCTTAACCAATATTATTAAAGAAGCTGATAAAGTTATTTTACAAGTCCCTGTGGTGATAACACCAGCACAAATGATAGAGTTTGTTGAAAATGCTTTGAAAGCAATTGCACAAGCTGGTTCGCCACATACTGTTTTCAGCATAAGTAGTGTGGTTCCAATTGAATTCATTGGTTTGAATGGACCTGACGCAAGGCTGAAGATGAAAGAATTAACAAAACAAATTCTGCCAAGTGCCATTATTCTAAGTTCAACACTTTATTTAGAAAATTTTTCGCAGGCATATAGACAAGCTATCGAGCAAGGTGGTGTTATTCCACAAGCCATACCAACCGATATACCTGTTGCCTATCTTTCATTTTCAGACCTTGCAATGTATATTCTAGCTGCATTAGAAAAACTTGAACTAAAAGGGCAATTTATCCCTATTGGCGGCAGTGAAGCCTTGACAGGGATTGAGTTATCTAAAAAACTTGGAGTAGTTTTAGGAAAATACATTCATTATCAAGGAATAACTTCACAAGAGCTTACAGCATTCCTGACACCAATGATTGGCGAACAAACTGCATTGCAAGTAGCTGAAATGTACGAATGGGAAGGTACAACAGGAGGTAGCTTATTAAATCCAGATGTAAAAAAAGCACTGCAACTTTTTGGCATTACATTACCAGATTTTGATACTTGGGCTAAGTCTGCCTTTAAAAAAATTAAGTAATTTTGGTGACGAAAAAAGGGCAGCAGCTAACACGGGTTTTGCGTCAGGCGGGCTGATATGCAAACCTGGAGTTTTGTGCTTCTATTCAAGTGCAGTGCTAAAAAGCCCGCCCGAACGCAAAGCCGAAAAACGTTGTGCGGAAAGCCCGAAGAGATTTCCGCATAACGGCTAGGCGATTTGCCCTGGCCAGCCCTTCGGGACTGTCCGACAACTAAGCGATTTGCAAAATGCAAATCACTTCGCAAATCGCCTGGGCGTTAGCAGAGATTCATTAAAACAAAACATCATGAAACCGGGAATAATAATTGCAATAATAGTTTTTAGCACTTTTATCTAAGTACACGACAAAAATTGTATTAAATTAATTTCCAGCTT
>NZ_NOXV01000040.1 GCF_002251835.1 Flavobacterium cyanobacteriorum | reverse complement strand
CGTCAACCCTTTTTTATTTAACAAATAAGTTTAAACCACTTCTATATAAAGCACAATACTTAAATCTTAACGAACACATACTTTATAGAATTACATTAGAGGCAACTCCAAAAAACCAAAAGAATATTGATATAACTAAAGTTAAAGACATAAAAGATCCTGTTGTAAATAAATTTACAGGTATAAAATATTATGTTATTGAGTTTGATAAAAAATTAAGAATTTGTGTTTCATCTCCTTCAGAAAAACAAATTATTTTAGATTACATCAATAGTGATAGATATGACAATTTTACACCTGCATTTTCAAAATTTAGCATTGCAAATATTAGAATTGGTATAAAAGATCGCAAAAAGGATCCAAAAACAATTGCACAAAGTGGGACACCATTATGTGGTATTGCATGTATTGGGTTTCTTATGATAAAATATCAGCCAAATGATTATGCTACATTAATTGAAGATTTGTATTCTTATGCAGGAGCGTTTTACAATAAAAGCAATTATTACATAAAGCCTTGGAATAAATGGCCTTTTGGCCAGGTTTATGATATTAATCCATATGATAAGAAAGATTATCCTAAATCTTCGGGGAAACCTATGGCTCAATG
The DNA here is from genome assembly GCF_002251835.1 of Flavobacterium cyanobacteriorum. Lineage (GTDB taxonomy): Bacteria > Bacteroidota > Bacteroidia > Flavobacteriales > Flavobacteriaceae > Flavobacterium > Flavobacterium cyanobacteriorum. The sequence goes on along the minus strand of NZ_NOXV01000040.1, from coordinate 1,321 downwards.
TGACTATATTTTATTAGCTAGCATCAAGTCTTCTGAGAACGATATACGTTCATACGATGGGAAAAGCGACAAGAATATCGTAATTCCATTTGATTTAGGAGAAATTGATGTTGATGGAATTGGAGGGCTAACATTATCAGGTACTATTACAAAATTATTAGAAAGCATGTTGCTTGCTGATGAAGTTGATGATCTTACGAGTTATATTGACTCTGAGGAGGATGATCTGAAAATGCTGAAAGATATGGACAATCTTTACATTAAGAAATATGAATGTATTATGCTGATTAAATCTATAATGCTTGAGGCAACACAACCTTGGACAAAAGATGATATAGAACAAAGTGAAAAAACATTTCCTGACCATTGGGTAATGTATGCAGGTGACCTTGTTGATAATGGTAAGAACGTAACCTTTAAGGTTTATTCATGGGGTGGAGAAATAAAAGTTAATGTAACTTATCAACAGTTTAAAAATACTTTTCACGGATATATTAAATGTAAACTGTAAATGAAAAAAACAATAAAGCTTATATTGATATTTGTAAGCACAGCTGTATTGCTATTAGTATTATTCACAAGTTTATTTACTAATAATTATAAAGGTGATTATGAAAAAAGGAAATCTTGCCAAAATAATCCTCTTAATTACAGTTTTCCTGTTTATCTCGATACTTTTGAGGTAGAAGAAGTGAATAATTCAAAGGTATATGTAATAAATTCCAAGGGTGCAGTCGTAGACAGTACAATAATAAGGTTGAGCGGTGAGAAACGGACCTCTAGTCCCGCGACATATGAATTTGAAAAAAATATTTCAACAAAACATACATGGAAAATATTTATAAATAAAAAATTCGGTAATAGCCCTGAGCACATCATAATAACTAATATTAAAACAAAAGCTGCCCAAGAAAGGACAATGACCGGGCATATAATTATGTGCTACATATATGAATGGGAAGTAAATGGTAAAAAATATATAAATAGTAATTATGTAGAAGGCAACCAAAAATTTATTCTCGGGCAATAAGACAACTAATACTGAAACTTATAACAAAGTATAAGGATTATATGTATTCAGTATGTTTAACTATATTTTTTAAAGATACAGTTTATTTTCAAGGTAAAATTAAAAAGTAAAAATGAAGAAAGTAATATTAATTATTTCATTAACAATCGTTTCTGTTATACTTGTAATTTTTCTATTAAAACATATTGACAAAAAATATAAGTCTTATCAGTGTTCCAATTCATTTACGTATGAATATCCTCTATATTTAAGTACACGACAAAAATTGTATTAAATTAATTTCCAGCTTAT
>NZ_NOXV01000036.1 GCF_002251835.1 Flavobacterium cyanobacteriorum | reverse complement strand
CTTTGCAGCTTAGGTGCCGATTTAGGCGAGTTTTTACTCAAAAGAGCAAGAAGTAGTGCAAAAAATGCATTAGAATATGAGGATGAGATAAGGAAAAAACTAGATGATGGAACTATTGAAGATGGAAAGAAAACCCGTAAACTCACCGAAGCAGAGAAAGGGAGGTTTTTTGATGAGTTATATGTGGTGGCGGAGACTGGAAGTGAAGGAGACATTACAAAAACATTTTTTCACAATGCAAGAATTGCACTAAAAAAAGAAAAAGCATTAGGTAAAGTATTTGGACAATCAAAAGATTATACTTGTGCTTCAAGTTCTTTGAAAATGATTTTAGATGATTTTGGAATTGTGCGTTCGGAGGAGTTTTTAGCAGATTTAATATTTACTATTCATAAGGGAAAAGATAGAGGAGCCAGCATACTAGATATACCAAAAGGGTTTTTGAAAGATTCACGATTAAGTTCTTTAGAAGTTATTGCAAGAGGTGGAAGTAAAGATATGGTAAGTGTAGATGCTCTTGAAAAACTGCTTAAAAAACCTGGCAGAAAAGCTGTTGTGAGCATCTTTTTTAAAGATTTTGGTGCTCATGCAGTGGTAGTTGATAAAATTGAAAATGGCAGAGTTTTTTTAAGAGACCCATTGCCAATTTATAAAGGCTCGTCTTATAGCGTATCTTTAAAGGATTTTAAAAGAGTGTTTAACAAAAAGTTTATAACCATAAAATAACAGAAACATGACAGAAAAAGAAAGAATTTTAAATAATAATAATGGGGAAATACCACAAGGGGCTTATGACATTGTAAGGGTAAAAAATATTCCTAACCCAGAACAAGAATTGAATACTTTTAAACAAACCATTATTACATTTTTAGAAAATAAAAATTTAAAACCTGATAATAAAAAATGGGAAGAATTATTACCCAAAGCTTTGGTAGAGTTTACCAATCAACTAAACGATGATGATTTTCATAAGGATGATTTATTATATAGTATAGGTAGTATTATTAGTCAATTACAAGATGTAGATGTTAAAGAATGGGAATGGTATAGTTCAAAAGTTACTAAAAATGGTTTTGATGTATATATTAAAGGTGAATTCTATGGTATATTTTTGCCAATGATTCATCAGCAAGGAATTCCACATGCAAATTTATTTATTGTAACAGATGGAAAAGAATATCCCACAAAAGGACGAACAGATGTACTTACTTATAGAAAATGGAATCCTAATACATTAAAATTAGATTAAAAACACAACCGCCCCAAAGGTGGTTTTTTCATAAAAACGCACCAACCGAAGAGACGAACCTTGGGCAAAAGAACGCTCTGAATTTTACTCTACGCCAATGAAAATAAAGCTTTTTGGCATAACTTCGTAAAAACAGGCGAATATGTTTTAGATGCTGTAACTACCCTTTCGGGTATAGGCAACCTGGCCAAGTTTCACCACCTGGCACAGCTGGGGCGGGCAACCACTACACTGGCCACGCTGAAACTTGGCGCCGGCGTTGTAGAAATTACAAGCGGTGTAACAAACATACTGATAAAACTTACAGATTTTGAAGATACTGAAACCGGGCAGGCCCTGCGGGAGTACCTGCTTTACCTGGAGCTCTTATCACTGGGGGCTGAGCTAACGGCTGCCATAAAAAAAAGGTTACAGCAGAGCGCTAAAAAACTGGTTGACAATGAAGAAATAATTGCAAAAAAATTAGATGAACTTGTAATACAGGATGGAAACACAACCCGTAAACTCACCGAAACAGAAAAAGGGAAGTTTTTTGATGAGTTATATGAGGTGGCGGAGGTTGAGAGAAAACTTGGTGATTTTATCATGCATAGTGGAGATGATATTTCTGAAAAATTTATAAAAGGAATTTTAGTACACGACAAAAAACATAATTGATTAAAAATCAATAAAAT
>NZ_NOXV01000188.1 GCF_002251835.1 Flavobacterium cyanobacteriorum | reverse complement strand
ATGCCACCAGAACTTATCTGCTTCACCAGCTTGCCGTAGCGGTCAAAGATGTAAATCTTCGCATCAGCATTGAGCGCTGTATCCAGCCCGATGATATTCCACCTATCGTTGTAGCCGTCACCATTCGGGGTGAAGAACCTCGGGTAGTCAATTACCTTAACGTCCTCTATTACCAGGTCATCGCAACCCCCACTGTTCTTGTCCCTCACCGTAATCGTATAACCACCGGCTATGGCCCTTACATCAGTGAACACATTGCTGTCCTGCCATACCCCGCCAAGGCCCAGCTGGTACTCATAGTTGCCGTAGCCCACCACAGTAACCGTAATGGTCTGGCTGTCGCTGAAGGCGTTGCTAACGGTGTAGCCAATGCTGCCCGCAGCGATGGAGGCCTTACCCGACTTGATAACCTCAAAGGCTGCCGAAAGGTCCGACTCGCAGTTGCGGGGGCCAGGCCCAAAGGCCACTACCCGGTAGCTGCCTTCCCTCACCGCTCCGTGGCTGGCGCCCGTAGCGCCGGCTATGGCCACACCGTCAAGGTACCACTGGAAGGTATAACCCGGGGTATCAATGCCCGAGCTGAGTACCAGCGGCGCTACAGGGGTTGTTGACCCATAGTCAAAGCACAGCGCGTTGAGGCCGCCCTCGGTGCTGATCTCCGGCTCAGGGCGTATCTCCACAACTATGTCTATCGTGGCCAGGGCATAGCAACGGGTCGTCGTGCTTATGTTGGTCACACGTACCCAAACCGTGTCCGTAAGCGAATCATTGGTGTAGGCCGTAGGGTCGGCTATAGCGTTCACGCCCGCGTTGGCATCAGCCTCGCTGGTATAATACTTTATCTCATATTGCGCAGGATCCTGCGTGCCCAGCACTTGCGCTGCGGCCTGCGTAAGGTCAAAGGTCATAAAGCCATCGTTGGCGCCCTGGGTGTCACACACCTGGAACGGCGCGTTGGAAGGCTCATTGGCTATGGCGCTGCGCTCCACCAGCACCCTGAAGCTGCCGATGGCAAAGCATCCCGTGGCCGTGTTGTCCACACGTACCCACAACACATCCGAGAGCGGCGTGGTGTTGGTATACTGGTTCGCCAGTGCAGGGCTGCCCGCCTGGGCATTGGCCTGGCTGGCATAGTAGCGCACCGTGTAGCCCGAAGGGCCCTGGCTGCCCAGTACCGCAGCGTTGTGGCTGTTCAGCAGGAAGGTGTGTACACCGGTATAGTTCACCTGGCACTGGGCCAGAGGGGGGATAACACCCGCATTGCCCAGCACCGGTAGCGGGTTAAGCACCAGATTAAGGGTTACTACCTGGTAGCAAACCGGGTCAGACGGGTTATTCGTATTGGCCTCTACCCTTACATATATCGTGGCCGAACCGCTCGGGTACGAGGTGAAATTCGCTATCGCATTGGTGTCGTTGGCAGCGTCCTGAGCCGTAGTGTGGTAACTCAGCACTACCGTATTGTCATTATCCCTGATATCGGCCGCGGCTAAGCCCAGGTTGAAGTTCTCCGTGCCGTCCGAGCCTAAATCACACAACTCAAGGGCATCAGGGGTGGTATCCGGGCGCGGGAGGGGAAGTACCCTGATGGTAAGGGTCGTGTAGCTCCGGCAGCCTTCAGGGCTGGTAACCTTCACAAACAGTGTCTTCGGGTTGCCTCCAGGGCCCGAAGGGTTCTGCCATGCCTCAGGGTTGGCTATCGGGTTCTCGTTGTTCAAAGCCGACTGGCTCTCATAATACGTAACTATATATCCCTGGCCTACACCAAAAGGACCCAGTATCGCATCCTCACGGTCACGAAGGTTAAATACACGAACCCCGTCGTTCGGAAGCGCGTCATCACACAAGGTCAGTGGAGCCGGGGTCGTCAGCTGTAGCGGACGGCCTATCTCCAACTCAAAACTGGTGAGGTTGTAGCAGCC
>NZ_NOXV01000037.1 GCF_002251835.1 Flavobacterium cyanobacteriorum | reverse complement strand
CACTAAAGAAATTTAATAAAATAAAAGTTTAAACCACTTCTATATTAATTATGCCAAGAAATCACGAAGCAGACATGAGTAATTCTAATTCAGGTACATCAGGTACAAATGAAACCTATCAACAAAATCAGGATAATAGGGCTGACCAATTGAATCCTAATAATGACAAGTATCAAGGTTAATTCTGAATTTTAAAATTTTCAAAAATGGGTTATTTATTCTAAATAGATAACCTTTTTTATTTTACCAATTCTTCTAATTTAACATCTAATGCAACAGCTATTCTGTGTAATGTGTAAATTGTTGGGTTAGTTCTGCCTGATTCTATTCTTGAGATATTAGTTGTATCAATATCTCCATCAATTTTACCTACTAAATCCACTTGGGTTAAACCCTTACTAACTCTAATATCTTGGATTCTTTTACCTACACTTTTTAATAATTCTTGCTTATCCGTAACTTGACATATTTGGCAAGTCAAGAAAAGATTTATATGTTTGTAAGTTAATGCCATATATGGCAAGTTCAATTAATATGAATTTGAATATAATTTACAACAAAGACCTTTTGAACGATATTGCAAAAGGGAGTATTATTACTATTATAAAAGATGCAGATTCTAAGAAGTATAGATTTGTTGGATTCTGTCCTTTTGATGAATTGAGCAATACAATTATGTTCTCAAATCCAAATGAAAGCAATAGAAATGAGTTATTTAGATTTCACTTCAGATATGAAAAAGATGAGGTTTGGATTATAGGTGATGCATTAAGGGAAAACAGAGAAGCTGTAATATTTCAAATTGTTTCTCAATTGAAGCATAAAAGAGATGGACTTAAAAATTCGTTGAATTATTTTGAATCAAAACAATTAAATTTTATTTGGAATAGTAAGGAATTAAAATTGTTAAACTCAAAAACCCCTATCACTATCATTAAAAATGGCAGAATAATAAATTTATGTTATCTAACTTATATAGATGAACCAAAAATGTTTTTGTTTTGTGACTATGCAATACTTAACTCACCACCAATTCCAGATTTTTTAAAAAGTGATATTTATTCTGGAAAATCATTTAAAGTAGGTATTGAATCTGACTATGAGCTATTAAAAGATGATTACAATGTTTACTTGAGTCCAGTTATTGTAAACGGGATATTTGGTAATTATAATTGTCATTGTAAGGAAATATACAAAATTCAGATTTTTCAACTAGAAAATTTAATATCAAGTTATTTGGGATTAGAGCAGTCAAGCTTAAAAGCTTACAAAGAATTATTATTTGAATGTGATGCAAAACCTTTTTAAAATTAATAAATCTTGCGACCATACTTAAATGCTCTTATAATGACTACTAAACTAATAAATGAACTACAAAAACATCAACCTTTAAAAGTTGAGCAAATCAAAACTTGGTTAGTTGAAAATGAAAATTATTTTAATTTTCTAATCAATGAAAGTAGCTGTCATATTTGGAGGAAATTTAGCAATAACAAATCAAAATGTTTATTACTTGCTTCACTTTGTTCAGATAGAAAAGAAGATTGTAAAGCTATTGAAGTGTATTACAAATTACACAAAGAGCTAGAAACCTATAATAAACAAAATCTTGTAAAAGATGTACTAGCAGAATATGAGCAAATCAAAGATAGCTTTGATGATGTATATAATTGGGTAGAGAAATATCAAGGGTTTAGTGGCTTTTATGGTTTAGAAATACGCACAGAAATCAAAAATGAATTAGGTCAGAACATAACTTTTCAATTAGATGAAACTGAATTTGAAACAGCATTAAAATTTAATGATGTTGTACTGGATATATACTGTACAGAAGAATACCAAATCCGAGATGAATTAAATAAAACAAACGCCATGTTCAAGTTATAAGTGCAACAGGCCAAGTAGATTTTAGTT
>NZ_NOXV01000035.1 GCF_002251835.1 Flavobacterium cyanobacteriorum | reverse complement strand
GGACAGGATTGATTTTTAATCAATTATATTTTTTGTCGTGTACTAAATAATTATAATTATGATGTTGCAAAATTTCATTTTATGGAAACCATAAAATTTTTGAAAGAAAAATATACACGAACTTTCGAAGATTTGACAATCTTAGCTGAGTGTAAAAAGCATTTAAGTAAAATACGACTAAAAGAAAACAACGCAGAACAAGCTATTAAACTTCTAGAAGAAGCATCAATTATAGAACAGGAAAAAATAGTATTCCAAAAAGATATCGAAGTTAATCGACTTACTTCATCTATTGACCTGGCACAAAAAAAAGCGGAAGTAAGCGAACTTACGGAAGAAACTTTAAAGAAACAACTTCAGATAGAAAACGAGCGTAAAAAGACATTTTTACTGATTGCATCATTAATCATAGCCCTCTTAATTGTATTTTTTCTATATCGAGGATACAGAAATAAAAAAAAGAACAGTGAGAAACTTAAAAAAAGAAATGATATCATTGAACATCAAAAAAACGAACTGGAAAAAAACCTTTTAGAAAAAAACCTGCTGATAAAAGAAATACACCACAGGGTAAAGAATAACTTCCAAATGGTTATAAGCCTGCTATACCTCCAGGTAAATGGTGATAACGTTACAGATGTAAATCAATTTCTTGAAGAAGCTACATCCAGGATACTTTCTATGGCATTGATACATGAAAGCCTTTATAACACTGAGAATTTAAATGAAATAAATTTTAATGTATATGTAGAAGAACTTATAGCGTCTATGATTGCTGCCTATCACAACAAGCAAAACACCCTTAGCTTCGATACCCACATACCGGAATATACGTTTGACATTCAAAAGGCTATCCCGCTGGGCCTTATACTTAACGAAATGATTTTAAACACGGTAAAACACGTACAGCCACAGCAACCGGATACCATAATTAACATTAGGCTCAGTTCTCCTGATAACCATGAATTTATACTGGAGTATTATGATAATGGCACCGTCCCGGCAAATACCAAAAAAAGGAAAGGCTCTTTTGGCTCAGAGCTGATTTCACTTTTAGTCCAGCAAATCAATGGCAAATTGGAAATTTCATACCCCGGGAACATTTTCTACAGGATTACATATTATATTGACTGAAAAATATGGAAAAAAGTAACAATTTAATACTGGTAGTTGAAGATGAGCTCATAATCGCAGCAGATATCAGCCGTATTTTGCGCAATGAAGGCTTCAGGTGTATTACCAACATAACTTCATATGATGAAGCGGTATCTAAAATTGAAGACTTTAATCCTGACCTGGTTTTAGTTGATATTATGCTGGGCAAAAACTTTGATGGCATAAAAATAGGTGAATACCTTAACAATAAAGGTACTATCCCCTTTATATTCCTGACATCGCTATCAGATAAAAACACCCTCATCAATGTGAAGAATACATTTCCTTCCGGTTATATTGTAAAACCTTATAAGCCCACTGATATACTTACAAATATAGACCTGGCTTTATATAATTTCAGGCATAACAAGATAAATATCAACCAGATCAAATCTCCTGAAATAAAAGATGATACTCCCTACCGGATTAAAAAAGTTATCCAACATATAAATAATAACCTTCATGAAAAACTACACCTGGAAGAATTAATAAGCCTGACCCCATGGAAAAAACACCAGTTCATTAATATTTTTAAGCTCTATACCGGAACAACGCCCTACCAGTATATACTTGAGTGTAAACTCGAAAAGTGCACATCCCTTATGCTTCAAAGCCATCTTAGTTTAAATGATATAGCTTTAGAACTCGGATTTGATAATTATAGCAATTTCAGCAAGCTCTTCAAAAAAAAATATAATGAAGTGGTTTAAACTTATTTGTTAAATAAAAAAGGGTTG
>NZ_NOXV01000031.1 GCF_002251835.1 Flavobacterium cyanobacteriorum | reverse complement strand
TATATTTGTTAAAGAGATTGTGGAGGTTTTTTCACAGTCTGACGTTAGCGGTCAGGCTATGACGACATACTAAACATAAAAATGACATAGACTTTGAAAATTGAAAATTGAAAAATTAAATAACACATTCTTAAAAGCCCCAGTAGCCATTTATTTTTTACTGGGTATTATTGTTTTTAGTATTCGATTCTATTTTAACTTCTCTCAAGAATTAATTCCTGGAGTTAACGGTGGTTATTATCCTTTACAGGTAAGGTCTATTTTGACAAACGGACATTTAGGATTCTCTGATATGCCCTTGATTTTTTATTTTGACGCGTTTTTAATAAAGTTCATATCGCTTTTTGGTTTTTCTATTACAGACAGCCTGATATTGAGTGTCGTTAAAATAGTTGATAGTATTTCTATTCCACTTTTACTTTTACCTCTTTATAAAATCGTTCAATTCAGCAATCCTTTGCCTGTAAAATTATTTAAATTCAGCATCCTTGCTTTTTCGGTTCTCTCATTTTCACCTCTTATTCTCACTTCAGACCTACAAAAGAACGCCCTTGCAATTTTTTTTCTGTTCTGTTTTCTCGCATACTATCTATCCTTCCAAATCAATCGAAAGAAAGTTAACATCTTTTTGTCAATTGCTTTTTTAATTTTTATAGGGCTTACACATTTCGGAACATTTGTTTTTTCAATGTTTTTTTTATTTCTAATGGTTTTATATACATACAAGAAAAAAGCAATATTTCCAATATCAATTCTAATTACTATTAGCTTGGGTATTGTCTTCCTGTTTGATTTTTCTCGTTTCAACAGGTTGGTTTCATTTTGGACTGTGGTTTTTGAGAAGCCAGCCGTACTAAATGGGATGTTGTCACCACCCGACTTATTAATAATTTTATTTTCAATTTTTCTTGCAATAATTGGCATTATTACCCTAAAAACAAAAAGCAACAATTTTAAACCATTTCAAAAAACGATTTTGTTTGCTTCGATTGTTTGCTTAATTGCTCTCTCCTTTCCACTTCTTGACGGTGAATATTTTAAACGACTCAGTTTATTTTTATTCATTCCCCAAATACTTTTAATACTTCAAATATCTACGGTGTTTAACGTAAAGCAACTTAAAACAACAAGTATTTCCTTTGTCATATTTACTTTATTGTCAATAATTGCAGTATCTGGACATCCCAAAGAAACTGTTATTGATAAAATTGCATACGAAGAATTGAGAAAACTTAAATCTGTTATCAAAAATGATAATGAAACAATAATAATAGCTAGACACGGCCTTGAATGGTGGACAGCTTGGGCATTGCATACTAAGGTTGGACAAGACAAAGCTATAGACAGTGTCTTTTTTGAGAAATACAAAAATGTAATTTTTATTACTCAAATAAATGGTTTTAGTAAAGACATACAAAGAACGCCATTTCACGAACCAAACGTTCCTGAGAATTCAGAGATGATATTCTCATCAGAATATTTCAAAGTGTTTAAATTAAACAATAGACAATGACAAAAAAGCCCGAACCGCTAACAAGGGTAACTGTTGCACAACCTCAATAAAAAACTAAAATTTTAAAATATTTATAAAAAGTAACCTCTTTAGAAGCTATTTTAAGGAAGTTTGTTTTTTAGTTATAATTAAGTTGTAAAACTTGGAGTGCTTACAAACGAGTTTTTTAAGTCTAAAAAGACTGATTTTATAAAAGCCAAGTTCTTTCCTTGTTTTAGGGAAACAACTTGGGTTAAAATGGATGGTTTTTAAAACTCTGGGGGTAAATCCTATTTTCGCTAAGTCGATACTGTTGACAAAAGCATCTATAAAGCGAACAGGATTCTCTTGACTGATGGTGTCTTCCAAACTCTGTAAACG
>NZ_NOXV01000038.1 GCF_002251835.1 Flavobacterium cyanobacteriorum | reverse complement strand
GCTTCCCCGTTGTCGGTCAGCTGTGTTGTCATAGCATAACCGCTAACTATATTGTATATGCATGTTTTGGGCACATGGCATCCATTTTTGGGAGGCTTGGCGCATGTTTGGTGCGTGTCATGTGCATGTTGTTTTGATCAAAAATAAACATTTATTGGTCAAATGGATTCTTTATCAGCTTTAAATTTGTGTTGCTGACGTGGGTATAGATCATCGTTGTTTTGGGACTGCTGTGTCCGAGCAACTCCTGGATATAACGCAGATCAGTTCCGTTCTCCAACAAATGCGTAGCAAAACTGTGGCGCAGGGTGTGCAGGCTAACTGATTTCGTTACGCCCGCGCGGGCAACAGCCTCCTTTAACACTACCTGTGCACTCCGGCTACTGTACTGCCCGCCGGTTTGTCCTTCAAACAAAAATTCTTTGGGCTTGTACACGCGGTAATACTCGCGCAAGAGCAACAATATTCTTTCCGACAACAAGGTCGTGCGGTCCTTCTTTCCCTTGGCATTCTTGACATGAATCAACATGCGCTTGGAATCAATGTCGCGGGGTTTGAGCGATAGCGCTTCGCTGATGCGGAGTCCGGCCGAGTAAATGAGCGCCAACAGCGTTTTGTGTTTGAGGTTGCGGGTAGCGTCAATGATGTTGGTTACCTCTTCCCTGCTCAACACCACGGGCAATCGACGTTCACGGCGCGGTCGTTCAATTTGATCAATATCCATACGGGTGTCTTGCACCACGCGCACGAAGAGCTTCACGGCATTCACCACCTGATTTTGAAACGAACTAGAGTAATTGTACTTCAAGATATACTCGTTGTTGAAGGTCGTGATGTCCTTAGCCTCCAAGCTATTGATCGGCCGGTCACTGAAAAACCGCAAAAACAAGCGCATCGCATCTGTATAGGTCGCGATGGTACTCGGTGCGTTTCGGCACGATTTCATGTAGGTGATCATCGAATCAATGGCCTTTGCGTGCTCCTCCGTCAGCGGAGGTAAGGGTTCTTTGACGGGACGAACCGGTCCTTCGTTGGACGGCGCCAAATACGACTGAAAGCCTGGTCGCTTGTAGTCCTTGTAATCTAGGTAACATACACCTTGAAATACCCGAAACAACTTCGATACTACATCAAACGAGTTTACCGTATACCAACTTTGGTACGTATAACTCCACGTCAAATCAGGAAAAATTTGTTTCAACGTGTTGCAAATAGAATCGCTTCGTTCGAAACCGAACAAGACGATGGATTTTCCGCGGTGCTGTGCATTAGTTAGTTTAATACGTTGCATGGTAATTGCTTAGATTAACCTAGAGATAAACAAAAAAATCACCAAAAAGAACAAATGAAGTGTTTTTTTTGGGGGGTGATTTTTGATCACTCGCTTCGTATCTACTCCGGGCACAGCTTCGCCCCTTCAGTCCCATCAAGAACTGTTAAAAACGACTACAAATTTCTGAAAATCAAACTATTGAATAAGAAAAGGAGGTCTTCTTAGAACAGTGTAAAATTCGGATAACTAGCAATCTATCCACCAAATATACAAGAATTTTTATACCTGCAAAATAGTTGAATCAACTTTTTACATCTCGACGGTCAAGGGGGTGCGATGGGAGATAGAAAAGCCGTGTGGTGAGGTCGGCAGCCGCGCCCCGACGGAGGGGAAGAGCTGGCCGTAGGCAAACCGGCTGGGGCGTTGTGCGGGAAGCCCGAAGGGATTTCCAGGACAACAAACCAAATATACAAAGGGTTTATGTTAATTTTTAACAAATATTTATGAAAACTGCCCACACCCCTCTCACCGCCCACCCCGCGTGAGGGATTGCAGCGGAAAGCCCGCAATGCAG
>NZ_NOXV01000078.1 GCF_002251835.1 Flavobacterium cyanobacteriorum | reverse complement strand
CGGCATCCTCCCCGGCGCCGCGCTTATGGCGGCGGGGAGATATAGCGTACAGCGCGAAATGCGGTTGCAAAAGTGCGCTTAGCCTGCTGCTCCTGATAATCAAGATAAGCACAGGGAAATTTGTAAGCTCAGGGCATCGTACACATTGTTTTTACTAATTTTGGTAAAACAAACTGCCGATGTGGGACCTGTTGCTACAAAATATTGAGGATAAAAATGTGCCTTTAACCGGGCGGGAAAAGAGCATCATCAGGGAAGCGTTCCTGTACCGTAAATTTCGTAAAAACCAGTATGTAATGCAGCAGCATGACACGGCGCGTTATGAGATTTTTGTGGTCAGGGGCATGCTGCGCACCTTTATTGTTGACAACAAAGGGACGGAACATGTGCTGCAGTTTAGCCCTGAAGACTGGTGGGCGGGTGACCTGTACAGTTTTTTCAGCGGCAACCCTACAAGTTATTCTATTGACTGCCTGGAACACAGTGAGGTGTTGCTCATAACGAAAGAAGGCCTTGGGCTGCTTTATGAACAGGTGCCAAAAATGTATGCTTATTTCTGTAAACTTTATACCAATTCTATTGCCGCCCATAACCGGCGGATAGCTTCTACACTCTGCCAGACGGCGCCAGAACGCTATCTTGACTTCAGGAAGCGCTATCCTGACATAGAACAGCGTATACCCAACCGGCATATAGCTTCGTTTTTGGGGATTACTCCGCAAAGCCTGAGCCGAATCCGGAAACAGCTGGTTAAGGACGGTAATTAACACAGGATAACAAATTTATTTACCCTATGTGATTTTATGGGAAGGTACAGGTGCTGAACTTTGTATCCTGTAACTGATTTGACCTACATGAACTTTTGGTAAAATTTTAATCATTATGACCTACACTGAAAGACACAAAGAAGGTAAACATAAATTATACACTAATACTTTATTTATTGATGCAATGAAAAAACTGATTTTTGACACGGACAACAGTTATGCACCGCTTGTACTGAGGCTTTTCCTGGCGGTTGTTATTTTCCCGCACGGGGCGCAGAAGCTCCTGGGTTGGTTTGGCGGCTTCGGCTTTAGCGGTACGATGAACTATTTTACGGAAACTGTGGGACTGCCGTGGCTGGTGGGCTTGCTGGTAATTGTTATAGAGTTTTTTGGGCCGGTGGCCTTACTGGCAGGTTTTGCAACGCGGTTGTGGAGTATTGCCATAGGTATAGTAATGCTGGGGATTATACTTACTTCCCATAATGACTATTTTTTCATGAACTGGTTTGGCAACCAGCCTGCTGAGGGTGCTGAATTCTTTTTGCTTGCCATAGGCATTTCGGCAGCACTGGCTGTTACCGGCGGTGGGGCTTTTTCAGCTGACAGAGCTATATCAAAAAAACAATAATCCTGTAGTGACTATAAACACTATAGGCAGGCAATACTGTCCGGAGGGGCTTTAGTGGTTATTTACTTTAAAATTTTTTTGCATTGCATCAAAAATAGTAGTAATATTGCAACCTCAAAACCGGTCCTATAGCTCAGTTGGTTAGAGCACCTGACTCATAATCAGGTGGTCCCTGGTTCGAGCCCAGGTGGGACCACTGAATACGAGTCCAAATCGGCAAAAACTGATTTGGGCTCTTTTTTTATGCCTATAAATGAGTATTTTAGCTATACTTTCCTGTTTTTACCAATTCTTTATACATAAAATTTAATGCTTTTTTAAATTCAAAAAGGTTGCAAAAAAGGTTGCATTTTTTCAAAAAAGGTTGCATATCAATTCTCTTATTTTCAACACATTAAAAACTTCTAAGTTCAATTCATAAGTGCAACACATAAATCTGCTGGAGTTT
>NZ_NOXV01000068.1 GCF_002251835.1 Flavobacterium cyanobacteriorum | reverse complement strand
GAATAAATGTTATAATTTAGAACTGTACTAAAAATGGGGAGTCTACACTAACGTGCCGCGGCTTTGGGCCGTAGCGGCAAGTTAAGAATAAATGTAATAAGAAATTTTGATGTTCAGCGTATCTTCCAAGAAAGATGAACGAGCTATGGCGCCAAACCGCTGTTGGCGGTAGTTTAACTAAAAGTATCTTTTAAGTCTTCCAAATAACTATATGGTTTTCTCCCTAAATCTTTCAAGTTGTCACTTATGCAGCTTCTCAATGACGAATAGTTGGTATATATAGATTCTGAAATCAATAGTTTTTTTCCATCTTTTTTTGAAAGATTCATAACTTCAAATTCGCCCGCTTTTGACCTTTCTAATGTTGTATAATATCCATGAAAATCTTCAAAATTATAAAGCTTGTTCAGAAACAAGCTTTTTACTTCTAAAGTATCTTTTTCTATGGTGATTTTTAAAATACGCCGTCTTAAAATTCCAAGTGTCAGCCATAAAAAAGTAAAAGATAACAAACCACCAACGAAGATAAATTTAAAATTATAATTTTCTCCAAAAGCTTCTATTCTGTTTATGTATAAGTTAACGGTCATTATTGGTGTGACAATAATTAGTAATATTATTAAATATATCCAGAGTGAAAATTTAGACTTAATCATTTATACAGGGTTATCTTTAAATTACCGCCACAACGTTCCCGCGCCTGCCGCTGGTGGCGATTGCGAGGGTTAAATTGTCAAGCTAAGATAAAGAAAATACGTAAACGAAAAACTCCAACTTAGTCCATTAACGCCACTTGCGGCAGGCGCGTGTTAGCGGTTCGTTCTTTTTCCTTTATGTCGTCCGTAAATCTCAAGTCGTTGGGTTTTTCTTTTTTGCTTCTTCTATAGTCGCAATGATGTGGTCAACAGGTTCGGCTTTTGAAAGTCCCGTATTTTCTTCAAATATTATTCGTGGTCTGTTTGTCTGTTGGCTTATTGCTACGTCTGAATATGGAATGTAACTTTTAATTATCCCAATTAAACTGGATTGATTGGAAGATTTTGTTCCTTGAATACTTATAATTTCAGGTTTTGAAAGAATTGGTCCTCCGCGGTTACCTGGAAAAACAAATGCGTCAACCACAAAATCCTTACTTCGATTTTCAAACAAGTCTTTTATTCTTGAAATTACTCCGCCTCTTACAAACACGTGTTGTCTGTCAGCTGCAACAATACCCATAGGAAAACCCATAACGAAAACAGAGTCGCCTTCACTTGTTTCTCTAGCTTGCAATTCTTTTACATCCGCAATGTGTTTGTCTGACTGAAAGAAACTACATTTCATACTTTCATCTAAAACATTGTTGATGTTTACCGGCAAAACAGCAACATCAATTTCTGCATCTGAATGTCCGGTCCAAAGTAATTTTCCGTCCTTGTCTTTAAGAGGTGCTGGATAGTCCTTTGCTGATTGTCCTGTTTGAGGATTGAACCTAACTAATATAAGGTCAAGATTATTTAATACGTGCTTATTGGTCACTAGATATACAACATATTTGTTGCTTCCATCTTCGGTTTTTTCAAAAAGGTCGCCATAAAGAAATCCTGTTCCAATCCATTTTTGTTGTCCGTTAACAATTGTGCCGATTGCGACAACACAGTCAATATACATTGGTGGTATTAAAGCCATTTTTTTTTTTAAGTTTAATGTCCTTGTTTGTGGGTAGTTCATAGAATGACCGCTAACGCCCCAGGCGATTTGCGAAGTGATTTGTATTTTGCAAATCGCTTTATTGTCGGACAGTCCCGGAGGGCTTGTAGACTCCCCATTTTTAGTACAGTTCTAAATTATAACATTTATT
>NZ_NOXV01000098.1 GCF_002251835.1 Flavobacterium cyanobacteriorum | reverse complement strand
GGTTCACCAGTGATTCACTCAAATAAGTCAGTTAAATTTTCTGATATCATTCCTTACAAACTTTGCATACACGACAGAGAAGTTAATGGAGATCCTATTAAGATTAGGGAGCAGAAGGATTTAGATACAACTAAATTAGTTGATTACGTTATTGATTGTCTGAAAACTTTAAACAGAACCTTAACTCCTGATAAACTTGACGATTTAAGCACAGTAATTGGCGAAATACTCATAAATGCAGAAGAGCATTCAACAACAAAACATCGTTTTTCAATTGGCTATTTTCACGAAATAAATGAAAATGGGCAACATTATGGAGTATTTAGATTAGCTATTTTGAATTTCGGTAAAACAATCTACGAGAAGTTTAAAGACCCTGATTGTCCTAATAAAGAAGTCGTTCTAAAAATGAAATCCTTATCCGAGCAATATACTAAAAAGAAGTTTTTTGTATTTAAAGGATTTGAGGAGGAGACTTTATGGACTTTATACGCATTACAAGATGGTGTAACATCAGTTGCCCCATCAAGATACAAGAAACGTGGGAATGGTTCTATTCAGTTTATTGAAAGTTTCTTCAATATTAAGGGTAATAAAAAAGACGCTGACGATTTTTCAACTCTTGCCATTCTATCAGGTAACACGAGTATTGTTTTTGACGGAAGCTACAACATAACCAATGGTTTCGTGGATGGCGAACCGTATAAGTTTATGACTTTCAATCAATCAGGAAACATAGAAGACAAACCTGATTCAAAGTTTGTTAAGTTTGTAGACCACTATTTCCCTGGCACAATAATTAGTGCTAGAATTATGTTTAACGAAGATGATTTAACACAAGAAATATGAAACTAAGTAATGCAAATATTATTAACCTTGAAGACTATAGGGTTAAAGGAAAGGATGGAACAATAGCCAAAGTCTTTACGGGTAGAGACAGGGGCGAAGATGTTCGCAAGGCTTCCAAAATTGACGAAATTGAAAAAAGCTATGACGAAGTATTTATTATAATCCCTGATAATATTTACTCAATTAACCCTTCGTTTTTTGAGGAACTATTTGTCAATGTAGTTTTAAAACTTGGTAGGGAGAAATTTCTGAATAAATTCAAATTTGATTCAGTAGGCAATTACAATTACGAGCGACCACTTAGTGAGGCCATAATTCGCATATTAAGAAAAAAAACTGCAATAGGATAAAGTATGTGTGATATAGTAACTCAACCCGAAAATGTAATTGACTATATGAGTATTCTTGATATAGCTTTTAAAGCAGCGACTGTTTGCATCGCAGGTTTCAATGTATATTTTGCAGTAAAGATTTTCCGACTCAAGGATAAAAAAGATGAAACAGAAAAAGAAAGAGATAGAAAAATTCAACTTTTGAAAACACTCGTTCTTGACCATAACTTGAAAAACTATCATTCAATTTTTGATGACATCGAACAGCAACTTATTCTTCTCAAACAGCCAAACCTATCGACAATTGACAAGCAAAACATAGACACTCAAATTGCCGACTATTTCATTCAATTAAGAAGTAAATTTTATGACGCATTACTAGCTATTGATGACAGTTTATACGAAAGTATCAAGGACAAAGCAGACTGCTTACAGACACATATAACGAATACTATTTTTGACCCCGGTATCAACTTAACATATCAACCCAAGTTTGACGAGTTAATAACACAAAAACTAACGATAACAAAGACAGAAATAATTCGGACACTATTCAAATATAGAGGATGAAAAGAAGGGCAGCCACTAACAGCCGTTTGCCGCAATGGGGGCTGACGTGGTTAAATCAAGTGC
>NZ_NOXV01000029.1 GCF_002251835.1 Flavobacterium cyanobacteriorum | reverse complement strand
GGTAACGGTTATGGCCTTTACCTGCCCGGGCAGTATCACGTCAACATCAGGGTTGGTGCTGTTTATGGTTATTACAGGCACGGTTAATACCAGGCTGTTTGACTGTGCCGTACAGGTTCCGGATGTAATTATTACGTGATAAGTGCCCGCGGTACTGGCTCCAAAAGTGGGATTATTGGCTCCGGTTATTAGGGTGTTGTTCCTGTACCACTGGTAGGTGAACCCTGCGCCTGTAACCGATGACGATAAAACAGTACTGGTATTTTGGCATATAGAAGTGCCGCCTGTAATTGTTACGGCACCTACAGGTATATTTACGGTAAAGGCGTTAGAGCTTACTACTCCAAAATCGGGGAGGGTTACTTTTAGTACATATGTTCCGTTTAGCTGCGGGGTGTTAAGGGTAATTTGCGGTGTAGTTGCCGAAGGTACTGCCACATTGTCCTTAAACCATTGGTATGAGTAGCCGTAAGTATTGCCCATAAGGCTTACAGCCCCGGAAGGCGTTATGGCATTAAACTGGTTCATAGCCAGCGTTACCGAAGCAGCGCTGCATGCGGTATAGCTGCCCTCTGGCTGTATGGAAATATTGAAAGCAGAAGGATATGCCAGCGTTACATTTTTTTCTTTAGTGATATTGCACGGCGATGGCTGCGTTACGGTAACTTTATAAGTGCCCTGCTGTGTTGCGTTATATGTAGCCTGTGTTGCCCCAGTAATAAGTATATCGTTCCTGTACCATTTATACACCGGGTTTTGTGCGTCAGTTATAGCAGTTATGGTAAGGCTTTCCCCCGGCATTATCACTGTTTGTGTATCAGGGTCTGTATCCAGGTTAAAATCTGTTTCATCAATTACTATGGCATTTGATTCAAATGAGCATGGCCCATTGGATACTTTTACATGATACACACCTCCCGATGTTGCAGCATAGACAGGGTTGTTTACACCGGCTACAGGCACATTGTCTTTATGCCATGTATAGGTATAGGCGGTGTTTTGTACACTGCTGGTAAGGGTTATACTGTTGCCTGGGCAAATGGTTGTAGCATTACCCTGCGAGGTAATAACAGGAGAGAGGGATGGCAACACCTGCACATTTATAATATTAGAGTAGGAGTTAAGCACACACGTACCATAATCTACAATTACATAATAGGAGCCGGCTTCTGTCACGTTTAATGAAGCGCCTGTCTCACCGGGAATTTCTATAAAATTCTTATACCATATATAGCTAAGCTGCGGGTAAAAAACCGGTGATGCCGGTGTACCGGTATTGTCAACCTGAAGGGTAAAACTGCCACCCTGGCAAACTGAAACTGTACCTGCATTATTATTTATTGAGAATGGCTGGTTATGTATGGCATAATATGCTGCAAACGCATTACTTGGATTGCTGAGTTTTACTGGATTTGTACTCCGTATCCTTATGCGGTATCCTTCGCCATAGGTATTGGTGGGTAATGAAAAATTACTTGATACGGGCGAGGTCGTATTGTTGAGTGTTTTAACAATAACGGGATTGCCAAAATTTCCCGCAGCGTCAGAAAGTTCTACTATAAACTGATTGCCGGCACCAAGGCTCTGAACAGGAAAAAATGAAAATGAAAAATTAAATGTATTAAATGTTGATGAGGCACAGGCCTGAGTGAAACCTATAGTTGGGGCAGAAATGGTGAACTGCCCACGGACATGAAATGTTAGCAGCAGGAAATAGCTAAAAAATAGATATTTTATATATTTCAGCCCAATAGCGTCCTAAACAATAAAAAAAAGAATGGTTAGTTTTTA
>NZ_NOXV01000065.1 GCF_002251835.1 Flavobacterium cyanobacteriorum | reverse complement strand
TAGAAATCATTGATGATAGGTTAGCGGCTTAAATCGAACTCACGTTAGTTTAAGATCAAAGGCAACAACATCTTTTTCTCCGGAAGTAATTTCAAGGAATTTTAGCGGCCTGTTTATATACATGTACTCTCCCGTGTGCATCAAAGCGTAATGTATAAAATATACATTTTCAGCAGGGTCTTTCCTGAATATTATAGTGCCCTTACAATAATTTTCAGATTGCTTCACTCCTAACAGGAACTTTAAGTTCACCCCGCCAAGCGTTTTTCCTTCAGCCAGCTTATAGTCTGCTTTTACAATCGCAAAATCGGTTTCAGAAATATATAAGGTACCAGTATATTTAGCCTTTTTCTTTTTTGGCCTGAATCGCAACACATAAATAAATTCATTGCCCGTACCGGATTGTACCGCTCCATTATAACTATACTCATACAGATCAGTATTATGAACAAAATCAAGGTATGAATTTTTGTGAAAAGAGTTTTGCGATGTAAAGTAGGAAATATCGGCTTCAGCAGATTCTAAATTACGTTTTACCAGCCTGTTCTTTTTAATTTTACTTTTCGGGCCTATAACGGTATCACGTGTACCAAACAGCCCGCTTTTAATGCGGTAAAAGCGCGCAGAATCAAGATGCTTATATGCAACATCCTTTACTTTATATTGTATGTCATCTATTGACATTGCCTGGTTCCTGTTTTTTAGTTTTGTACCTTTTATCGCCACAAATTTCGGGTATATGGCAGGCTTATCTTTAATACGTTTTATACCTGAATACCGGGTACAAAGCAGGTCAGTATATTCAACCGGGGGATTTTGTATAATGTTATCCGTGAATTTCTTCAATTCCTTGTTTGTCTCCTGTATTTCCTTCTTCCCAAACCCTGTTGATTTAGTCATTACTATATCAAGTTTCTCAGGCTCAAAGGAGTTAACCTTACGATAAAAAAGCGTGTTCTTTAAGTTTTTGAGTTTATTGTTGTAATTGCGCTGCAGGTTCTTCTTTACTGATGCCATAATGCTGTCGGCGTTGTTGGCACGGTTCGAAATTGTAAGTACTTCCAGCTCAAAAGTCCCGGGTTTAAGCCTCACCACAGACTGACTTTCCCGAAGTTCAGCAACAGTAATCACTATGCTTTTATAACCCAGGAATGAAACGGCTAAAGTTGAATTGTCCCTGTTATTTTCCCCGATAATGGTAAAATACCCTTCTGCATTAGTAACCAGGTTGTCAGTATTATTTATTTTTACGTCTGCGTGCGGAAGTGGCTCTCCGGTATCTGAATCTATTACTCGCCCTGTAAAATTCTGGCAAAATGCATTGCAAAAAGAAATTAATATAACTAACAGGTATAAGCTGCGCTGTATCATAAACTATAAATTGATAGTTGGATGGGTTAACTATGCAATTTACAAAACAATACTATTCTTACGATTCTTTAACTGTTAATATTAGGCTTTCTCCAACTCCAGCCTTAGCCTGTCTCCATGTATAGAATGTATCTTTGCCCTTACGGAGTGGTTGCCTACTTTTTTATAGATAAACTTTTGTGTCAGCGTGCCAAGCCTGCTTTCCCCGTCCGGCCCTCCAAATACATGTACTTCTTCAAATTTGTCGCTGTTGCGCAATGTTACACTTTCGCCGGGTTTTAGGCCCAGATTTTGCACTATGTGTTCGTCAGTACTTATTTCAACCAGTGGGCTTTTGTCCTTGGTTTTGTTTTTCTGAACAAAGTAAATTACGAAGTGGTTTAAACTTTTATTTTATTAAATTTCTTTAGTGCGATG
>NZ_NOXV01000064.1 GCF_002251835.1 Flavobacterium cyanobacteriorum | reverse complement strand
TCAAACCCCGTTATTTTTAAACTTACACACTTTTTGGGATAGTGTCACATTTAAAACAATTACTGTTTTTACCATTAATTTTTTCAGGTTTATCTTCCTGTAAACAGGAAAGCAATTTAAAACTTACAGTACAAAATCAATATATAAAGTTTGTTGATTCATCTCTTGTTGAAGACACATACAGCTATAGAAACGAAGCAGCCAGGAAGAATGCTACAAACGTTATTACGTATACAATACATAATCCCACAGACAAAAAATATGTCTTAATCTTGGACAGGGAGTATTTATATCCCCACATCTATGAGGGAGCAATAAGGTCCGGGTCTATAGGTTACTTCATTAAATATAAAGATTCAATTATGAAGCCGCTCCCTGGTATTATTGACACCCTTGAGCCCCCAGTTAACGACTGTAGAAACTGTATTTTACAACAACAGGTAGAGCATTACATAAAATTAGGCCTCACAAAGAATTACTCTTTTAAAGCAGATGAATATTTACGTAACGCTGTAACCATTTTTCCGGGAGAAAGCAGGAGTTTTAAAGTAATAACGATGCTTCCTGTAATCCTGGAAAGGAACGAGAATGGTGGTGGAATCCTTAGGTATATTCACCTCAAAGATAATAATGACTTCCAGCTTGTGTATTATTGTAATGCATCAGAGCTTAAAAAGGAACTTCCAAAGTATCTTATTGACGAACTGAAACATAACCATGTTGAAATTTTTGACGGATTTTTAAAATCTGATCCTATACCTTTAAAGAAATTAAAATGACCACACCACCATACCTTTCTCCCGGCGATAAAGCAGGCATAGTAAGCACTGCCAAACGCTGTGAAGCCATTGAAATTGAATACGGCCTTGCCACCCTAAAAAGTTGGGGTCTGGAGCCGGTTGTTGGCAAAAATGCCTTTAATGAGTACGGTTTCCTGGCGGGGACAGATGACGAGCGCCTGGCCGACCTGCAGCAAATGCTGGATGATGAAAATATTAAAGCTATCTTTTTTACCAAAGGCGGCTATGGCACGCTGCGCATCATCGACAGGATAGACTGGACAAAGTTCAGGCAGCACCCGAAATGGCTTGTAGGGTACAGCGACATCACGCTGCTGCACAGCCACGTGCATAACTTGGGTATTGAAACGTTGCATGCCGTTATGCTGCAGGGATATACTAAAAGTACACCTGAATCATTAGACAGTATCCGTAAAGTACTTTTTGGCGAAACGCTTAGCTATGAAATTCCTGCTGAACCTGAAAATAGAACAGGTGAAGCCGTTGAAGGTATTCTGGTGGGAGGGAACCTCTCTATGCTGTATGCTGCCATTGGGTCTGACTCTGAAATTGATACTGCCGGCAAAATCCTGTTTATTGAGGATATTGATGAATACCTGTACCATTACGACCGTATGCTGATCTCACTGAAAAGGGCGGGGAAATTCAACAACCTGAAAGCGGTAATTGTTGGTAACATGATTGATATAAAGAACTCAACCCTGCCTTTCGGAAAAAATGACAGGGAGATAACGCTGGAGCATTTCGATTGCCCGGTTTACTTTAACATTCCTTCAGGCCATATTCCAGATAACCGCGCCCTGGTGATGGGCCGCAACATTTCCCTGATACCCGGCCGCTATTCCTTAAAAATTTCTTTCATAAGCCGTCCTATGTTGTAAATGCTTTTTTTTTGAAGCAGTAAACTACCGCTCCTGTGGAAGCCCTTTCCCGCTTTCAGCTATATCTCCCCGCCGCAAAAGCGGGCGGCGGGGAGGATGCCG
>NZ_NOXV01000074.1 GCF_002251835.1 Flavobacterium cyanobacteriorum | reverse complement strand
CTTTAGTGCGATGATTGTAAAAGCCAGGTAATTAAAGCCTAACCAGCAACCCTTTTTTATTTAACAAATAAGTTTAAACCACTTCACAATAAAAAAATCTACTATTTAACCACAAGGTCTACTTTTTTACGAAAATTTCACAAAGATTGATTTTTTTTGCACAAAAACGGCATTTAAGGTAATAATTGTTGATGATGATTTGATTACTACCTGCGGTTATTTAGAAAAATAGTGGAAAATCTTTTTTATGATGTCCATATTGTTGGTACCGCAACTAGTATACTCGGTGCTTTAGATTACATGCCTACAACGATTTTCATCTCTTCAAATAAAGAGTATGCTTATGATGCCATGAAATATGACGCGACAGGGTTTGTTTTAAAGCCGGTTAATAGCATCTGTTTCAACCCAATGTTGCGAAATGCTATAGATAAGTTAAAAGCGAGTATCGCCACTTATGATATTTATCGTAAGTCTAAGGGATTCATTGCTATTTCATTATATTATTTGAGAATAGTCGCGAATATTTAAAAATAATATGTTTTAATGTGAACTTATAGTTCGGGCAGAAATTCCATATTGGAAAAAAAACGCAGAAAATCTTTGACTGCCTTAATGAGCCAGAAGCTCTTGCAAAGATTAAAGCAAAATACTAAAAGAAAATGAAAAAAATATTTTTAGCAGCTATTCTATTGGTTTGCTTAACTATGAATGCCAGAGTTTGGAATGTTACCACAACTTGCGGCGTAATTGGAACAATTAATATTGCTGATAATGCTACATTGAAACAAATTACAGATGCAGTCGCAACGTATAATTTAATGCACTGTGGTGTTTACCCAAAAACGGTAAAATTAACAGTTAATACTTAATTACCAAATGTAAGGCTATCTATCCACTTAGATAGCCTTATTTAAACAAGTAAATTATGCAAAAAAAACATTTTAAACTTTTAATAGCGTTACTTTTTTTTACAGTAGCATCAGCTCAAACCATAAACATCGACTATGTTTGTTTTTATGATCTAAAGTTTATAAGAAATGATAATTCTTCAGATAATGAACAGTTTATTTTATTAGTTGACAGTAAAAGCAATAAATCAGCTTTTTTAAGTACGACCATTTATTCTATGAATTCTTTAAAAGAAACAAATCCCAACGATTATATGATGTACGGATCAGGATTTCCTGAAATTGTTTGTAACAACAATAATCAGATGGATATTTTCGAAGATATAAAAGATTTTAAATATCGATACGTAGAGAATGACAAACTCAATTGGGAAATTCTAAAAGAGAAGAAGAAAGTTGGTAAAGTTAACGCACAATTAGCTCGATGCAATGCTTATGGTAGAATCTGGTATGCTTGGTTTTCCGTCGAAATACCCCTAAACTATGGCCCTTACAAGTTTAAAGGTTTACCTGGGCTGATAGTAAGTTTATACGACTCTGAAAAAAAGTTAAATTTTACTTTAGAGAATTATAAAAAAAAGAAAGAAAAATATAACCTCCCTAAAGTAAATGACTATAAACTTATTACAAAAGAGAAATATTATAAAAACAGGTTTAAAATTTTAACATCTGATGATAGCTCTGTTTTATTTGATAATGCTGAAGAAAGAAAGAAATGGTTTAATGTAATAAAAAAAAGGTATAGAGGTCAAATACTAATAGATATTAAATATCCACAAGAATAAAGTAGATCTAAATTTTTTATACAATGAAGTGGTTTAAACTTATTTGTTAAATAAAAAAGGGTTG
>NZ_NOXV01000028.1 GCF_002251835.1 Flavobacterium cyanobacteriorum | reverse complement strand
CACCAGATACTGGTGATAAAAGACTCCAGCAACACTTCTTTTTATAAGAATTGTTCGATTGTGAGACCGGTAGCCATTCACAGTGTTCTATCTGTTCCCAAACCCCATTTTGTCCAACATTTGCTTCATAAAAACATTCCACCCACGGGGTAATCTCTTTATTGGTAAAGGATAAATCGAATTTCATCACTATTTTTTTCTACTGCTAAGCAGTTGGACTTTCAGGCCTAAAATATGCTTTTTCTCTATTGCGTAATTTTGGTTTATAGTAGCTCCGGCTTCATACCGGTTACATTTTTTTTCTGTAATTACTGGGCGTAACGCTTGTAAGTTGTTTAAAAAAAGCATTAAAAACTGACTTAGAATTAAATCCAGCTTCATGTGCAATGGCTTCGAGGGTTAAATTCTTTTTATCAGGATCTTCTATAATTCTAAGGGCTTCTTCAATGCGCATCTGATTGATAAGATTATTAAAATTTTTACCGTGGTAGTGGTTTACAAGTTGCGATATCTTTTTGTAAGGCATGTTGCATGATGTTGCCACGTCCATAATAGTGAGGTCCGGATTGAGATATAACTTGTTATATTTAATTGTGTGTATTATATATTCGTAATCTTTTTGCCGAAATGCTTTACGTTTCGTTGCCTTAATTTTTTTTGCTTTGTTTCTATTATTTATTACGTGCATATCAACTTTACCTGTTTGGTCAATATTTTCTATATTATATTGATCCTGAGCATTTTTAAGTTGGTGACTCAACATTTTCTGCTGTCGCATTATTATTTTGATTAGTATTATAAATGCGATACATATAATTAATAACAGGCAGCCTGCAATAATTGTCCAAAATCCCGATAGTTCCCAAATGAAAGGAGTTAATTCTATAACTTGTAAAAATTTAATTTTTAAAGTAATCATGGCATAGGCAATACATAATCTTAAATCAGTTAAAATTAACTTAAAATAATGCATTACACAATTTTGATAAATATTATTATTTAAAATTTGAATAGTTTTTTGTTACAAAATGTAAATGTTAAATAAAGTAAATATGCGGAATGTTATTAAAGTCATTTCTTTTATAGTTATCAAGACGTTTATGATGTTACTGATATTAAGACTATATAAATCCCTGAAAATTTATTGCTAATTTAGTTGCCGTCAGAAGATGTTAAATTTAAAGGATGATTATTAAAATCATTTTTTTATGTGACTTGCCCATACAATTTTACAACTAGTCCTCTGAGTAATAGTAGCCTGTCTGCAATTACTTCTTATAGGGGAGTGGTGCAGCTATGTTCCTGCAGCCCGGCGAACAGCAATATAGCCATCACAATGTCAATTCAGGTAATACCACCGTATCACCAAATGTTTCGATATGTTCAGGCTATTCTATGGCACTTGCCACCACCGGAGGCAGCAGCACCCAGTGGTGGATAGGCGCGCCAAGGTGTAGGTACAGGCTCAACCTTTTCTGTATCGCCCACGGCTACAACCAGCTACACGGCAGTTAATGTATGTGGCATATTCTCTAAAGATGTACTGGAAACCGTGCTTCTTAAAATTATTGGCGGAAGCTCCTCCGGCGATACCAGCCATCGTACAACAACAAACTCAATCACGTTTACTTTAAGTGGTTTCCAGAGACAGATTTAGCGATGGGAGCCCTCTGATGTTTTTTTGTTATTTCTTCACGATAAGGAACTCGGTGCGGCGGTTCTGGGCGTGCT
>NZ_NOXV01000067.1 GCF_002251835.1 Flavobacterium cyanobacteriorum | reverse complement strand
TGGTTAAGTTTGATAGTGTTAAATTTTATTTAGGACAGGATTGATAAAAAATGATTTGATAAAAATATCCTTTGCTTTTTTAGTTGCGTAGTTGGTTAAAATAAATATATGGCTTATCTTTGAGCCTGAATTCGAAAATTCCGGAAAACATGTTTGAATTTGACCAGTATCTTGGCTTTATTGCATTCCTTACAATATTCACTATTGGATTTTGGCTAATGATCTTTCTAGTAAGTTTCTCTATGTATTGGGCAGGAGGCGCTACTATTGAACTCATGAAGGAAAGAAAAGCAAAGAAAAAACTTGATCAGGACAAATAATCCTGGTTTTAGAAAAGCCCGGGCTGCAGCCCGGGCTTTTTTGTTTTAATTATTTTCTGTTAAAACTCAAGTATTACCTGGTTCCGTATGATATCATCAAGCGTTTCCCTTTGCCTTATCAGGTACCCTTTGCCGTTATGCCATAAAACTTCAGCCGGGCGCACCCTGCTGTTATAGTTGCTGGACATTGAAAAACAATAAGCGCCTGCGTTCCTGAAGCATAAAATATCGCCCTCTTTTATTTCAGCAATACGCCTGTTGCCGGCAAAAGTATCGGTTTCGCAAATATATCCTACCACGCTGTAAAAGCGTTCTTTGCCTCCCGGATTTGAAATATTCTCAATATAATGCTCCGAGCCATAGAACATGGGTCGTATCAAGTGGTTGAAGCCACTGTCAATACCTGCAAAAACGGTTGAAGTTGTCTGCTTTACTACATTAACCTTCGCCATAAAATAGCCTGCTTCGCTTACCAGGAACTTGCCGGGTTCAAATGCAAGGGTAAGATTGCGGCCATATTCTGAGCAAAAGGCATTGAAACGCTTTGTAAGTTTCCTGCCCAGCTCCTCAACATCGGTTTCAATATCATCTTTTTTATAAGGCACTTTAAAGCCGCTGCCAAAGTCAAGAAATTCGAGCTCTTTAAAATGTGTCGCAGCCTCAAATAATATTTCGGCGGCATACAGGAACACTTCAATATCAAGTATATCGCTGCCTGTATGCATATGGATGCCGTTGATGTGCATCCCGGTATTTTGTGCAATACGCAGCAGGTGTGGCATCTGGTGTATGGATATGCCGAACTTGCTGTCAATATGACCAACCGAAATATTGCTGTTGCCCCCGGCCATTACATGCGGGTTTATACGGATGCAAACAGGTGTTTCCGGATGTTTGGCACCAAACTGTTCCAGTATGGAAAGGTTATCAATATTTATCTGAACACCCAAGGCTGCAACCTGTTCAATTTCTTCCATCGAAACACCATTTGGCGTGTAGATTATTTTATCGGGACTAAAACCTGCCAGCAGGCCAAGCTGCACTTCTTCTATAGATACTGTATCGAGCCCTGCGCCTGCCTTTTTCAGCAATTTTAGCACTGATATGTTTGATAATGCCTTAACAGCGTAATGTATCCTCAGGTTTTCAACCTTCATAAAAGTTTTTTGCAATCTTGCATATTGATGCAGGATTTTAGCGGCATCATAAACATATAAAGGGCTTCCGAACTCCTCTGCCAGGGCAAGCAATGTTTTAGTTTCCATAATATTTTTTGCAAATGTAGTAACCAATAGGCCTGTAGCCAAGCCAACTAGTGGTGTCTAATAAAATTATAACAAAAAGTTCTAAGTACACGACAAAAATTGTATTAAATTAATTTCCAGCTTATT
>NZ_NOXV01000033.1 GCF_002251835.1 Flavobacterium cyanobacteriorum | reverse complement strand
GCCGCAAAAGCGGGCGGCGGGGAGGATGCCGCTCCCATCAGGGCTAGGGGTTAAGTTTCGGGCATTGCCGGGATGCCATGTAATACCAGCACTATGAAACTATTGAATAGCTTCAAAAACCGATTATAAGCGCTCAAAACACAGAATTTTGAACTACATCTAAAAAAACCATTTAAAGTGCTTAAACAAGGCCAATATCTACGTTTTTGGAATTTTATTTTTAAAAGAAGTCGTTATGAAACGGTTACCGATGGTATGTAATGCAAATATTTAATAACAATGGTTTTCAGCTAAATTAGATTCTGCGTAACCAATTATTCCTTGTTTTTCTAACTCAATTAATTTTTCTCGGATTGGATTATAATTTACCCTTTGGGAAACCTCAATGACAAAGTATTTTTCATTAAACTTTTCTGAATCACAACCTAAAGAATTGAATAAAACACGTAATTCTTCAGTCGCAATATTCTCATCCATAATTACTACCTGTATTGTTGAGTTACCAGAATGTACTACAGTTTTACTATATGTTAACATTTCATCATCATCATCAAACTCTGCATAAACTATATCCTCACTGGAAACAGAAGCAAAGAAAGGGATATTATCAAGTTTATAAAGTCCTTCTTCAAGATTCACAATTTCTGCCCACATAGTTTCAACTGTCCAGTCTTCTAAAACATCACTATAAAATCTAAACAGTATTTTTACATATTTGTCGTCCATTATTGTAGTTGTTAGCAGTATCACAAGGCGCTGTTAATATACGAAGTAATTTGCATTATGCAAACTGTTTGTTGCCGGACAGTCCCCAAGGGCTGGGCCCTGATTAACTTTCTGAACATGAAGCGTGTCAACACGCGAGGAAATCAACAAGCCAACAAACATGTACTCATTGCGGCAATTGCCTATAACTTGAAAAATATTTAAAGTTCATTACCAAAAAGCTTTGCCTAAGTGGTATCAACCAAGGGAAGCCTACAGGGCGGTTAGTAGCAGGACAAAAAAATCGCAACATTTGCTGCGATTTTTTATAAAGTAATTCATTTATCAAACAGCACAAAAGTTGGCCACTCCGTCTAAAATTGCCGTTGCTAAAAGCCCAACTAATACCGTTAATAAAACTGGATTTATCGCGCCAAAGCCTAACGCTGTAATAATCGCAGTAATTGCAACACTTAATATTTTTTTTAGTTCAGCGCCTTCATCAATTAGTTCCTGAATTTGCGTAATTATACTGCAGAGAATTCTTTTAACTCGTTTGCTAGTTCTACTCCTTTTTAACCAATTAATAATTCCTGTGAAAGGATTCAAATCATCCGTAGAAGTTACACTCAAAAACTTTGAAGTGAAGTCTAAATTGTTTTTGGAGTCAGTTTCTAGGTCTTTATCAATTGCCCAATTAATATTTTCATCCATATACTTTAATGGATTGCCTGACTCTATCACCAATTTTAATTGGTTTGCTAATTTGTCAAGATCGTAATTTGCTTTAACCGCTTCTAGTGCCATAACTTTAATTTTTTAGATTAAACATTTATTATAATGCAAATCTCTAATCTAAAGGTTGAGCTAAATTAGGGTTTACACTAATCAAAGTCAGTTTTTTACCTAATTGTTAGATGTATTGCGGCTTACGGTTTGCGGCTACAAGAAGTTGGCGATTTGCGAAGTGATTTGCATTTTGCAAATCGCTTTGTTGTCGG
>NZ_NOXV01000030.1 GCF_002251835.1 Flavobacterium cyanobacteriorum | reverse complement strand
CAGGGGGATGAGCAGCGAAACTTGGTAAATAATCTTTCTGATTATCTAGACGGTGATAACTATTCCAATAATAGTATTACATTTGTTTTTTGGGGAATTAATTATTTATTACAAAATCCCGATGTAACGTATTCACAATTCAAAAATTGGTTTTTAACTCCAAGGGAAGGAAATGATTTTATTTATGACGCAGCTTATTGGGAAGATCCAAACCTATCATTTCCGCAGCAGGATTTACCTTCTTGGGAAGATTTTCAAGCCGCTTATCCAACAGAAAGTAGTGAATATATATATGATGCAGTAGGAGGAGAACTTGCGCAACTAAAAATAAATTATCCAGTACTAACCCGAAATGGTTGCGCTCTTAAAGTTTCAAGAGCTTTGAATTATTCAGGTGTTATTATACCTGATATACCAGGAACATTTGAGGGTGCTGATGGTAAGTTTTATTTCGTTAATGCTAAGGCTTTAGATACTTGGATGAAAGAAACGTTTGGAACAAATCCTGCTACGGTAACGACACCGTATAATGAAAAACATTATCAATATGATTCTGCTGACGGAGGAGTTAATGGCGGTAATTTTAAAACCTTATTATCAAATAAAAAAGGTATATATACTATGTTACCTGAAGATCCAGCTGCTTTTCAGGCCTCAGGTCATTGCGATATATTTGATGGAGTAAAGTGTAAAGCGGGTTGCTATTATCCAGCTGCTTCAGAGGTAAATATTTGGGTATTAGAATAAAAACTGAATTATGAGATATATATTTATTTTTTTACTTAGCTTTTTCTTAGCAAATGCACAAGAAAAAATAGTTGGTACCTTTGATTTTTATAATCAAAAAGTCAATTATACAACATACAATTATAAAGATAGAATTTATCCTGTAAATAAATTTTTTATATTTATTAATCAAGATGAAAATGTTGTTAAATGCTTAAAAAATAAGCATGTTAAACCATTTTTTTTGACCATACCTGCTACCATACCCAAAGATAAATATGAACAATTGTTTTTAGAGTTTTATATCTATATAACAAATAGAACAAAGTTGATCGATAGTTATATGTATGTTATAGCAGATAAAAAATATACTAGGTTATATGAAGAACAATTAAAAAAAGAAAAGCAATCTTCAGGTGAGTTTACTCACAATATAAAAAATGAGTACTTAAATTTAAATGTAAACGAGATTTGTAATCTTCTGAAAACACAATAAACTAATACATGTGTATGGGTAAACTTTTAATTTTATGTGTTTTTTGTGGATTGCTTTGTTGTAATAGTATTAAAAATAATCCTTTTACATATAAACAAACCACAAAAGAATTATGGATAGATTCTTACAAATATGAGGTTTTTTATGGTTGTATTAAAGAAGGTTTAGGTAATGACAGCTTAAGAATCCTTCTTCGTAACAAGGATTTGTTTAACCCTAATCTTGAATTAGACATAGAAACTATAAATCATGCAAGAGGTTTAGGTGCAATATTTATAGAAAAAATACCACAGCCATATATCAAAATCGATAAAGGCGAAGAACATTTAAGAAATAAAAATTTTATTTCATATAACTGTCTTCGATATTACGCCAGTAAAGAACTTGATTCGATTGCTAATGAAGAGTACAGAAAAAATGAAAAAAGCCGAAGGAAAGTTTGAGATGATTTATGAGTAAAGTT
>NZ_NOXV01000051.1 GCF_002251835.1 Flavobacterium cyanobacteriorum | reverse complement strand
AGCTGGAAATTAATTTAATACAATTTTTGTCGTGTACTTAGAATTTTCTGGTATATTTTATTTCGACTTAAATATTTCATAGCTTACCAATTCAAGTCTTTTAAATTTCCTAAAAATGGTATTCCACCAAATCTACCCTTTAGATAACCATTCTCAATATCAATAGTGTTATGAATTTTAAAGTCACTTAGTGGGTATATTTTACTTGAACCGTCAATATCTTTTTGAGCAAACCAAATTTCATCAGGTCTTAGAATATTTTGATCCAACAAATTAGATTCGTGTGTTGAAAAGATTAGTTGTCCTTTAACCTGTTCATTCAAAGTAAGTTTAGTTACAATTTCTTTTATTGTCATCGGATGAATGCTTCTTTCTATTTCGTCAATTATATATACTTTGTCATTACTTATTATTTCTTGAAATGCAGGAATATAGTCTATTAACCTTTTAGTTCCATCTGATTCTTGACCTAAATTGAATTCAATTCTATTACCTAACGAATTTGTATGTTTAGTAATCAGTCGCTTTGCTATTATCTCATCGTTTTCATAAATAAGAGCAACCTCTTCACCTGTCTCGCTGTGAGTAGCCACAGAAAGTTTATTAGGTTCATTTTTTAAATCCTCAATTAGTTTCTTTCTCAATTTAGCACCTTCTTTACCAAAAAAGTCTTCAAGTTTCTTTTTTTCGATTTCAATTTCAGAAATACCTGTGTTTAAACTTGGGATAAACTTGTTTGCAAAGTCTAGCATAGTTACATCTTTATCTAATATGTGTGCTATGCCACCTGGTCTTGCATCTGGTTTTATAATTACCAATGTGTCGTCAAACCAATTAAAAGCTGACTTAACTGACTTAAAGTCTTCAGGATACTTTTTACTTAAAAATGTTATTAAGAGTTCATTTGGTTGAACTAATTTTTCTGCGAGAACTTCTGCGAATAATTTTTCTTTTTCTGTCTTATAATAGTCCTTATAAAATTCGATTTTTTGAATATCATCATTGATATTTCTTTCAAAAATTAATTCATCATTGTCTTTATTACTATGAGCTAAATATTCATTTAGAATTTTACCGTTATCAAATGTAATAGTATAGAAATATGCATTATTATTTGCAATAAGCTCAACACCAAGGGAAATAGGTGCTTTTAACTTTACTTCATCTAATTTGAATTTAAAATCATCAATCTCTGATGGGAGTTTTCCATCTTCGACCATAGTTTCTAATAAAGATATTGATTTAATTAAATTTGATTTTCCCGACCCATTAGCCCCATAAATCGCACTATATCTCAAAAATTCAAAATCACCTATAGTTACTTTGTGGTGTTTTAATCTCTGTGTTTTATTTGGAAACAGATTAAATTCTGTCTCATCTTTGAAGGAGTATATATTTTTAGCAACAAATCTGATTAGCATTGTCTTTTTATTTTTTAAACGTGAAAAATTCACGTAAATATATGGCAAATTCTTGGTTTAGTGCAATATTCGTAGTATTTTTTCGTATAATGCGTGAAAATTCCACGCTGATTATACTTTGGGTGGTATGTTTAGCCTTGCAGATAACGCCCCAGGCGATTTGCGAAGTGATTGCATTTTGTAAATCGCTTTGTTGTCGGACAGTCCCGAAGGGCTGGCCGGGGCAAAT
>NZ_NOXV01000095.1 GCF_002251835.1 Flavobacterium cyanobacteriorum | reverse complement strand
CGGCATCCTCCCCGCCGCCTGCTTTTGCGGCGGGGAGATAGAGCTGAGAGCGGGATAAAGCTCCAAAAGATAAACAAAAACATTTATGGATGCAGGACAAAAACCCGCACGGGGAAGCAACTGCAGGTCCCAATTAAATTGTATATTTACTAACCTTAAATCAAATTATGACATATACTGACAAAATGCTTCGGGACAACGCGCTTACCGATAAAGTAATTGTAGTTACCGGTGGCGGCAGCGGCCTGGGCAGGGCTATGACAAAATATTTTATGGAACTGGGGGCAAAAGTGGCTATAACCTCCCGCGACCTTGATAAACTACAAGCTACCGCCAGAGAGCTTGAGGAACAAACCGGGGGGCAGTGCCTGGCCGTGCAGTGCGATGTGCGAAATTATGAAGAAGTACAGAAAATGCTACAGGCAGTGCTTGATGAATACGGCAAAGCAGATGTACTGCTAAACAATGCGGCAGGCAACTTTATCTCGCCTACCGAACGCTTATCAGCCAACGCATTTGACACGGTCATTGACATTGTGCTGAAAGGCACTAAAAACTGCACGCTGGCTTTCGGCAAATACTGGATTGACACCAAACAGGAAAAAGCAACGGTGCTTAATATTGTCACTACCTATGCCTGGACGGGTTCGGCTTATGTAGTGCCAAGCGCCACGGCAAAGGCCGGCGTACTGGCCATGACACGAAGCCTTGCGGTTGAATGGGCTAAATATGGTATCCGTACCAATGCCATTGCGCCCGGCCCCTTCCCTACCAAAGGCGCATGGGACAGACTGCTGCCCGGCGACCTGAAAGAAAAATTCGACCTGGCCAAAAAAGTGCCACTGAAACGGGTGGGTGACCACCAGGAGCTGGCAAACCTTGCGGCTTACCTGGTTTCTGATTTTTCGGCGTATGTAAACGGTGAGGTTATAACCATTGATGGCGGCGAATGGCTTAAAGGCGCAGGGCAGTTCAACATCCTTGAAGCCATCCCTGATGAAATGTGGGATATGCTGGAGGCAATGATTAAAGCGAAGAAAGGCAAATAGCTGGATTGAACAAGAAAAGCTAATCAAATTATTATTAAACCCTACTGATATTGGCATGTAATGAAGCATAAACTATATATTCTGATATTTTTTGGGCACTTTATTATAACTCACGCTCAGACTAATCAGATACAGATAGATTATGATGAATTCAGAGTTTCTTTAAGTAACAATATTGAAAAATTTGATACAGCTCATGTAGTGCTTAAAAATCCTTATTTTTCTAATGAGTATGAGAATTCAGGAGAGAAGGAACTTCAGGTAAAAAATTTCCCAATATCTTATTCAGTACTTTATGGAAAATATTTAATCTCATTATTTGAAAATGGAAAATTTTCTTGTTTTAATATTGATGATTTTAAAAGGGATATCTCTTTAGAGCACAAACTAAATGTTAGAAAATTCAGACAGCATTGGATCATAGACGGCAAATTAGGTGGTTTATCTGGTAATTCAATTTTTTTATGGGATGATCATAAATGGATAAAATATAAAAAAAACTTTCCCTTGAAAAATCAACCAAAACTATTTGAAGACGAAAAATCAATAGCGTCCTAAACAATAAAAAAAAGAATGGTTAGTTT
>NZ_NOXV01000077.1 GCF_002251835.1 Flavobacterium cyanobacteriorum | reverse complement strand
TTGAACCTACCACAAAACTGTCATACGAAGCACTGCACCCGCCATTATGCCAAACCGCTGTTAGCACCAGTTGTTCTTTTTCGGTCGTCATTACATCATTGTTATTAGGTCAACTGTCCGTTTAATTTTTTCTTGGTGTTTGAAAATAATTGCCAAGTCATTTCGGTATTCGTTTTTAAATGCTAAAATATTTTTGTCCTTTACAAACTCTTGAAGGAAGGCTTGCCCCTGTTCACTTTTCATAAGGTTTTCAAAAATCTTGTCCATTGTCCACGATTTTTTGATTTCAAATCCCGCTTTTTCTGCTGTTTCTTTAAGTTCTCCTTTACTTGAGATTTCGGGTATAGCGTTAATATCATTTACAATGTCAAAAATTCCTAATTCTGAAATTTTCTTTACGCTGTCTAACTCGTTAATACCGAAACTTCTTGTCTTATACGAACTGTCGCCATTCCAAAATTTTCTATAAGAGTAAACTGTTGCAAAGTCAAAGAAATGAAGTCTTTCGCCCACATTAATTTGTTTCAGTTTCTTTTCTAAACCATTAGTCGTTTCAAGTTTGTATTCGTTTTGTAGTTCTTCAATTTTGTAGTTTTTATAATCTTTCCAAAACTCAACGTCTTTTCGCATTTCACGCAGAAAATTATTTGCTTTTTTAATCAGAGGTTCAAATGAATTTGGAACAATTTCAAAAGAGTAAACGCTTAAGATTTTGCAAAGTAATTCAGCTTCTTTGTCTTCTGCTATCCAAAATTCTCTGTTAAAGTCGCCAATGCCACGTTTAAGAATAAAAAACGCTTGAATTTCAAAAATTGCTTGTTCGTCAATGTTTCTAAATAATGCTTTGAATTTTTTGGTTAAAAACTTTTCAAATGTCTTTTTGAGTTCTTGTTCATTGTAAGTGTCATTGTCCCTGCCTAAATAATACTCTTTTACAAATGCGTAAAGTGAGTTGTAGTCTTTCGCTTTGAGTTGCTCAATTACCCAGCCCGAAAAATCCGAGTAAGGCATTCCAGAAGTTACTGCGTATTCTTTTCTTAAAAGTGGATATTCAGCGTGTCCTTTTGAGCCTAACTCAGATAAAAGTGTTTTTAGTTTTGAATTATTGCTTGTTACTGTTAGTTTTGGGTTGCTCGTAATGGTTGAAGAGCTTTGTGTCTTTTGTCTTTGAGAAGGTGGTAAAAATTGCTGTGGATATTCAAGTCCATAGTATGCTCTAAATTCGTCATATTCTTTTCTGATTGTCTGCAAATGGTCTTCAAAGTTTCCGTTTTCTATTACATTCTGTTGTCGGATACTCTCAATAAGTTTGGCGTAAGAAAGGTTTGCAAGGTCTAAGTCATTATTTGCAAGTCCATTGTCAATTGCATTAATGTGCCAAACTATTGCGTCAATTCTGTCGGGAAATGATAGGTCTGAAATTTTAGATTGGAATTTTTGTCGAGTTGAATTTGTCTGACCGCTTGCTGTTGAAGTGTTAGAACTTTGCCGGTTGTCAATAAAAGTCTGTTCGGATTTTTTTCTTGTCCCGAAGTAAATTAGTAGTCCAACTACTGCTATGATTATGATTACTGTCATTTGTTACGGTGTCGTTTTACAATTGGTGCTAACGT
>NZ_NOXV01000023.1 GCF_002251835.1 Flavobacterium cyanobacteriorum | reverse complement strand
TTTTATTGATTTTTAATCAATTATATTTTTTGTCGTGTACTAAAGTTATGTTGTTATAAATTACCTAAAGTCAACAGTACCTCCTGTTGTCTCGCCTTGCTTTAGTGATAGGCTCAACTCATATACTGCAACGTAGTAAAGGCCAACACATTCCTGCAGGCTTGTAGCCTTAGGGGCAGAGAATGAAATAGTATTTACAACTTTTCCACTCCTGTCTAAAATGAGTATATTGCCTGAACAAGTACCAACAACTTCATGTGTAACGCATTCATCCTTAGTGTTACTATTTACTACATCTAATCCAAATCCTGATATTTCAGGAATATTTGCCCAACCTGCGCTTACTACACCGGCTATGGCTGCTAAACTATAAATAGACTTTTTCATGATATTATTTTATGGTAAATATGAAACCGTTCCACTTGTTGTTTCACCTTCTCTTAAGCTTGCATCCACAGTGGCAACTGCTTTTGAGAATCGGGATAAGCAATCTAACTGATTAGATGCATTTTTATCACTAAAAACGTAAGTTTTTATCTTGTTCCCATTTTTATCAAGAACATGGATTTCACCTGCACACATAAATGGGAGGAACTTAAAAAGTTCTTTAATTTCCATTTGCGACGGCTTCGCATTTTCATAATTTTTAAAATTTGAAGCGCTGGCTACCGTGCTTAAAGCACAACTGAGAACTAAACATAAAAAAAAATTTTTTCATAATCTAAAACTTTAATTGTTAATAAATATTTAAACAAGCTTGTTCTTAATTAAATGCTTAAATATTTAAGCATGTTATCGAAATTAGAAAATATTAAAAAAATTATTGTTAAAAAAGTGTTAAAAAACTTAATATTATCATAATTAAAGTTAATCAATTTATAAATATTTATCTTTGCCGCATGAAATGGCTTACCTCCTTTTTTAAGGCAAAACCTACAACAGACACCATTGACCCCATGAAAAAATACCTGATTGCAGGCCTTGGCAATATAGGCGCCGAGTATGTAAATACCCGCCATAACATTGGCTTTAAAGTACTTGACCACATAGCTAAACAGGAAAACCTTGACTTTGCCACAGTTAAACTTGGCACCTTAGCCGAATACAAACTTAAAGGCCGGACACTGTTCCTGCTGAAGCCCAACACGTACATGAACCTGAGCGGTAAAGCAGTGAAATACTGGCTCGATAAGGAAAACATACCGTTAGAGAACCTGCTGGTAATCACTGATGACCTTAACCTGCCTTTCGGCACCCTACGCATTAAAGGCAAAGGCAGTGACGGCGGGCATAACGGGCTGAAAAGCATACAGCAGATATTAAATACGGCCGATTATCCGCGTTTTCGTTTCGGGATAAGCGATGCGTTTAAGAAAGGGCAGCAGGTAGATTATGTACTGGGCGAATGGAGCCAGGAAGAAAAAATAAAACTAAATGAAAGGCTTGATGTATCGGCCGAAGCAGTCCGTTCGTTTGCCTTAGGCGGCCTTGCCAATACGATGAGCAGCTATAACGGCAAATAAAAGAAGCCGTCTCAATACTTAAATTTTGAGACGGTTTTTT
>NZ_NOXV01000045.1 GCF_002251835.1 Flavobacterium cyanobacteriorum | reverse complement strand
GGGTGGTATCGCTGAACCCGTCCTATGAGCAAGGGAATTATAAGTATCGCTATAACTCCAAAGAATACCAAGATGAACTCGGTTTGAATTGGTATGACTATGGAGCAAGAGGATATATGCCAGATATAGGTCGATGGGGTCAAATAGATCCAAAGGCAGAACTATATTATCCAATATCTCCGTATGTTTATGTAGCCAACAATCCGTTAAGATTTATTGATCCTAATGGAATGGAAATCATTAATGGTGAAACTGCTAGACGAGAGCGACTTCAAGCTCAGCACGAAGGCAATCAAAAAAGAATGAATGATAAATATGGTGGAAAAACTAATTTAACGAAAAAAGATTTTGCTACTAAAGAAGAATATAAAGAATATAAATCTGATAGAAATTCTGCAAGTAGTGTTTCTAAAGCTTTAGAAAAAAGTATTGCAACAGAAGCAAAGATACAAACAGCTATAGACGACTTTAAGAGTACAGACCCGACTAATTTTAATTTAGCTAATAATTTAACATTTGTAGATGGCAGTGGTACTGTTCAAAATATAGATATTAAAGTTAATGCAGGCGAAGCTTCTTCTTTCGGAGGTGCTGTGACTAAAACTGGTTTTACCGCAAATGCAGATGGTACATTTAAAAGCATAGCATTTATAAATACAACATTAGATTTTGGAGATATAAAACCAGTTAGTAATGTATTAGCACACGAGATGG
Organism: Flavobacterium cyanobacteriorum; assembly: GCF_002251835.1. Lineage (GTDB taxonomy): Bacteria > Bacteroidota > Bacteroidia > Flavobacteriales > Flavobacteriaceae > Flavobacterium > Flavobacterium cyanobacteriorum. The sequence goes on along the minus strand of NZ_NOXV01000045.1, from coordinate 836 downwards.
GTCACGCATACAATAATGCAAAAAATCCTTCTCAAGCAATGCAAGATACTACAACTCATAATTGTCAAGACCCATCAAATAGAAATAGTTTTCAATCAAAAACAGCAATGGATTGGCAAGAGAGTTATGATAGACTAAAAGCTTTACAAACAAAAAAATAAGTTTAAAATTTAGTTACAAGTAAACCACAATCTAAATTTAATAAAATGAAAAGTTACCTTTTAATAATATTATCGATTTATAATGCTATCGGATTTTCGCAAGAAAAACCAAATATCAATGATGCCTTTGGGTTACGTTTTATTGAGGAAAGAGTTATTGTGTTAAATAAAAAAAACGATAAAAGTGTTTTAAATAATCCTAATTTGATTAGCATTGAAGTTGATAGCTTAAATACTTATAATTCTGACATATTGTTTTATAGATTTAAACTAGGTAAAAATAAAGTACAACTGTTAGATGAAAGTATAGAAATTTCTATTAACTCTTCTTCTTGTAATGAATACATTTTAGCATTAAACATTAATAATTACACTAGTTATAGGCTGAAAGGTTTTAATGGAAATGATTTGTTATTCTTATTGAGAGATATTAATCGTTTATCAAGTTCAAAAATATCTTCAAAAAAACTCTTATTATCATTAAGTAATCTAAATATTGGAGTTGATTTTTCGGGTATTTATAAAGCTTTATTAAGTCTTGATTTTGAAGCAGAATGCCTTAAAACGTGTTCAGATGGCAAAGAAGCACACGGTAAAATACATAAATAAAATTTTAAATAATCAAAACCAAAAAGAAGCCGTCTCAATACTTAAATTTTGAGACGGTTTTTTATT
>NZ_NOXV01000019.1 GCF_002251835.1 Flavobacterium cyanobacteriorum | reverse complement strand
TCGTCAACCCTTTTTTATTTAACAAATAAGTTTAAACCACTTCTACTAATAAAACTAATATTCCTATTGCCATTATTGTCCCAAACATGATTTTTTATTTTAAAAATTTATACCTAAAGTAAATATTGCTAAGCGGGATATTCTAAAAATAATGCTAAACGTTTGCCAATTTTTTCCGGGAAGGTATTATTGTTTAATTTGATAAATTTCAAAGATTTTTGTCTATATAAACATTATTTTTACACTGTGTTTATTTTTACCTTTAAAATTTATTAAATTCGCAACTTCAACAACAAACAACAAGAAAAAGATGAATAAAAGAGTAGTAATAGTTTCGGCGGCAAGGACACCAATAGGAAGTTTTATGGGTGCTCTTTCAACAGTACCGGCTTCACACCTGGGTGCGGCTGCCATTAAAGGAGCTTTAGATAAGATAAACCTTGACGGCAAATATGTAGATGAAGTGTTAATGGGCAACGTAGTGCAGGCTGGTGTAGGCCAGGCTCCCGCAAGGCAGGCTTCGCGCAAGGCAGGATTGCCGGACAGCGTTGTAGCCACTACAGTGAACAAAGTATGTGCCAGCGGTATGAAAGCCGTAATGCAGGGGGCACAAAGCATTATGTGTGGCGATGCCGATGTGGTGGTTGCAGGCGGTATGGAAAGCATGAGCCTTATACCGCACTATGTACAGATGCGGACAGGCAGCAAGTTTGGCGCAGTTACCATGATTGACGGACTGCAAAAAGACGGCCTTACCGATGCTTATGACAATAATGCCATGGGTGTTTGTGCCGACGAGTGTGCTAAAGAATATAATATTTCCCGCGAAGACCAGGATGCTTTTGCCATAGAATCATACAAGCGTTCGGCCGCAGCGTGGGATACCGGCAAATTTGATAACGAGGTGGTACCTGTTGCGGTGCCGCAGCGTAAAGGTGACCCAATAATGGTTACCAAAGATGAAGAATACACCAACGTAAAGTTGGATAAGATAGCTTCGCTTAACGCTGCCTTTACCAAAGAAGGTACAGTTACCGCTGCTAATGCTTCTACTATTAATGATGGCGCTGCTGCCCTTGTGCTTATGAGCGAGGAAAAAGCAAATGAGCTGGGCCTTAAGCCGCTTGCTTACATAAGGAGCTATGCTGATGCAGAGCAGGAGCCAAAGTGGTTTACAACTTCTCCTGCCAAAGCGCTGCCAAAAGCGCTGGACAAGGCAGGCCTTACCAAAGACGATGTAGATTTCTTCGAATTCAACGAAGCATTCTCTGTAGTTGGTATTGCCAATACTAAAATCCTTGGTTTAGACCCGACTAAAGTTAACGTTAATGGTGGTGCGGTATCTTTGGGTCACCCACTAGGCGCTTCAGGTGCAAGGATTATTGTTACCCTGCTAAGCGTACTGGAGCAGAACAATGCTAAAATAGGCGCTGCAGCCATTTGTAACGGCGGTGGCGGTGCTTCGGCTATTGTAATTGAGAGAGCTTAAAATTTATTATTTTTTATCAATAGCGTCCTAAACAATAAAAAAAAGAATGGTTAGTTTT
>NZ_NOXV01000075.1 GCF_002251835.1 Flavobacterium cyanobacteriorum | reverse complement strand
TGATTTTTTTAAAATTTAGTTGTTGGAGGGAGTTGTGCAACGGTTACGGCTGTTATAGGGTGTTTTATTATTTTCATTTTATTCAACTTCGTAAAAAGATGTTTTACCTGTATCTATATTAACTTCAATATTAAAGGACGTAAAATGAACTTCCCCACCTATAGCACGATTATAATTGTATTTAATCGTAAATAGGTATTTATTTTTTTGGGACAAATCCAAGGTTTTATCATAATAATCAAGCGAAAGTTGTCCTTCAGAAATCATTTTGGGATGTAAATCGTTGTACTTTTTTAGTTCAGATTTAGCAACACTATCTGCTTTTTGAATTATATTTAGTTCAATATACTCCATACCCCATTTTTTAACTAAAAGAAACAGTGCATCGGAATAATCCTTTTCCATTACGGATATAGTTATACCTAATGAGCCAGCAGAAATACAATCAATATTATTGCTTTTTAAATAGGCACTTAAACTATCTGTTTTTGAATTTCCCCACTCATCATTCAAGACACTTCCCAAAACATAATATTCGTTGCTACTATTAGTAATTTGACAATTACTTGTTAAAGGATAAAAAAGTACAAAAAAACAATTCATTATACATATACGAATGAATAATATTTTAAAACGCCGATATCTTTCCATTTTAATAAATATTAAAGTTTTTAATAAGTCATTATATAATTACCTTTACTATCTGTCTTTAATTGTTCAACTTTCATGATAAAAAATTCCTTTATTGTTTTTTCACCTTTCATGATTTTAATCGCACTATATTTCTCAGGTATATGTTTGTTGAATTTTTTTCCAAAAAAATTAGAATATCCTCCTCTCATTTCAGGAATTTTTACCAGAATAATATTATCAACTGGTAAAATCTCTACATATTTCCCTGCTTCTTGTATTACAAACAGTCTTAAACTGTCATTACTATTATTATCAAGCATGATATTATATTGCTTTTGTTCAGAAACTGTTTCGACCGTTGAACAAGACAGAATTTGAAAGAAAGTAAAGTAAAGTACTATTCATATATATGTTTTCATATTGTTATTACATTTCACTGTATAATTCAATACTTAGAGTTTTGAATTTAACAGTAACATGCAAAATACTTGTATAAGGAAAAAGTTGGCTGTAGTATTTTTTTCCTTTACTATCAGTATATTCCATCAAAATACCCGTGTCTGTTAATGAAATATTCATGGTTTCACCTCCATCCAAGGTTTTTTTATTTTCCATAATCGCATAACTAATCGAACCGTTCGTATTTATAACAGCAGAGTTATAATTAAACAATTCTATATCAGAAGCTTTAATGTTTACATTAGCAAACATGCCTTCGATATCTGCTTTTTTTACCTGACCATAAGCGTTGAGCAAGCAAAAAAAGATTGTAACAAATAATAAAATTTTCTTTTTCATACAAAGAAGTGGTTTAAACTTTTATTTTATTAAATTTCTTTAGTGCGAT
>NZ_NOXV01000083.1 GCF_002251835.1 Flavobacterium cyanobacteriorum | reverse complement strand
GTCAACCCTTTTTTATTTAACAAATAAGTTTAAACCACTTCATTTTTAAATACTTACTACAGCTTCCATAAGAGCTTGTATCTTTGTTAGCAGCAACCCTCTGATTATGGTATTATGACAAACCGTAAGAAGGCAGGCAAGCACCCAAATGAAGGCAAAAGCCTGTTTTTTTACGTTTTGTTGGGCCCTAATGATAAAGTAAATTACATGTACCGTATGAAACCATTCTATACAGCGCTTTTCCTGTTTGTTGCGGCAATTGGGTATGGCCAGTCTTACCTGGGAAGGGTTACAGGGCAGGCCGGATTAATGAAAGGGCCCGGGAAAGGCTCCGGCGAGATTTTGTTACTAAAACCATGGGTACAGATTTTTATTATATCTATGGAAACCGATAATGATTTTTATAACATTATAGATATAGCTACCGGTATGGAAGGCTATGTCCAAAAAGAATTTATCAAACAGGGTGACGCTGTACCAGAATGCGACAAAGGCATTTTTACCCCAAATGGCAAAGCCGGCACATATAATTCTGAAGCGGAAATATTTAATGACACATCAATAACATTAACCTTAAAACTTAATAGTGAAACCTACACCTTTGCTCCCCAACAAAAGTTAACAATAACACTAAGCCCCGGAACATACAAATACCGCGTGTCAGCACCCGGCATGATTCCTTACATGGGGACACAACCTGTTGATAGCAACAGGGCCTACAGCTGGAGATTTTTTATTGTAACTGAATAAAGCAATTATAAAATAGCAGTGATAATGTAGCCATTAGTGTATTGCGGTAGTCCCTAAGGCGCGAAGCACCTGGCCCAATTAGCCTATTGCCCTTTGTATCCTGCCTGCAGGACTTTTATGATCCGTTTCTTTTCGGCGTATTTGTGGGCAACCATGAAATTAAACTCACCTGATTCGGGATAATCAACAAAAAAAGGCTGCCCGGGTTTATTTTTCTTAAGGAACACGGCGTATAAGGGGTTATCAACAGCAATATACATCGATTCCGCTCCCGGAAATTTTCCCGAACCATACAAGGTCATCATCTCAGTTATGCCAATCCCCGAATAATAAGAATGAAGCATATCTTCTTTCATGGCTTTAATTTCCCCGGGCGTCATTACCAAGGTTTTCACAATTACAAAACCACAATCCTGCGCCATTATATATTCGTCCGCTATCACTTTTTCAACGCTTTCCGACATTATTATTATTTCCCCGATATCCCGTTTTGCGTACATATCAAATAAATACTCACCTTCAAAAAGTTCTGTTACGGAAGTTACTTCAGGATTTTCAAGGAGTTTAACAGCTTCAGCCCCGGTAATAAGCCTGTTTTGCGCCAACATGCCAAAGCAGACGCACCAGTTAATAATAATGAAAAAAAATTGAGGCATAATTTTGTTGTCAAACCCACACAACGAAGTGGTTTAAACTTATTTGTTAAATAAAAAAGGGTTGACGA
>NZ_NOXV01000056.1 GCF_002251835.1 Flavobacterium cyanobacteriorum | reverse complement strand
GGACAGGATTGATTTTTAATCAATTATATTTTTTGTCGTGTACTAAAAATTTGCTTACATTTCAGTTTTATGGTAAACTAAAGATGTGAAAATTAGCTTCCACAAAACCTATTTCTTCCTTACCGTATTTCTCTTCATTATCGAGGTACTAATAGCCCTTTATATCCGTGACAACTTTATCCGCCCTTACTTTGGCGATGTACTTGTGGTAATTCTGATATATTGCTTTATCAGGTCATTTTTCAGGTGGCCTGTTGTGCCCGTAGCAGTGGGTGTTTTATTATTTGCTTTTGCGGTTGAGGCACTGCAATACCTTAACATTGTGGAGCGGCTTGGGCTTAAAGACTCCAAACTGGCAAAAGTAGTTATAGGCAATTCCTTTGCCTGGGAAGATATGCTCTGTTACTTAGCCGGGGCAGTTATTATTATTGGTTCAGAAAAATTTTTATACCTGAAAAACAAGCGGTTATCTTCATAGAAGCAAGAGTATAAAATTTTGGCACGCAACTTGTATATCACTAATCAAACACCGTGATCACAGGGTTCTGCGGAAGCCGAAAAGCTAAGAGTAGGCGCAACTTATAATAACTTTAGCCATGAAAAAAATTACTCTTTTAGTTGCCGGATTACTTTTAGGCAGTACTCTGGCCCATGCGTCAGCAACAGTACATGCTCCTGAATATAGCAGGCTTCATAACACCCCTGTTGACTATCGTGATGCAGAACCTGTATTGTTTACAGAGCGTGGTATTGAGTTTATGGTTTTCCTTGACGGCAGTATGGACTTCAACACTGTACCCGCCACTACCGGCGGAAACTACTACAGGGGTACCCGTGCACAAAGTTATGGTTATGGCAGCCCCGGCACAGCTACCCGCTACACACGCAGCAATGTCGGTGTACGTGTAGAACATGATTATGCAGGCAGGGTGCGCAGGGTAGGCAATGTTTTTATTAACTATGATGCTTACGGGCGCGTTAAAAGAATTGGTTCTGTATATATGAGGTACAATAGTTTTGCGTTAATGCAAATAGGTGGCATGAGATTTGCATATGACAGGTGGGGACGTATTGTAAGGGCTTATGGCTTTATAAATTCTGAAACCTACAGCTATGTGTATGTGCCATGCAGCAGTAACACTTATGCAGAGGGTAACTATACAGCAGGATACGGAGATGATGATGCATTGTATTACAGGCGTAAGGACGGCACAAAAGCCAAAATGACAGAAGCTGATATTGCCGATATTGAAAATGATCAAGAATAAATAGTAACCTTAGTGTTCAATAATAATTGGTTGGTTGGTTTGTTAAGTCCCGTCAGTTCTTTGTAAAAAGGCTGGCGGGATTTTTTATATGGGTGCATGACTGCAATGAAAAATTGCCTGTAAGCCTGCCGGGATGCACTACCGTTTTGGCTTAGCCCCGATGGGAGCGGCATCCTCCCCGCCGCCCGCTTTCGCGGCGGGGAGAT
>NZ_NOXV01000010.1 GCF_002251835.1 Flavobacterium cyanobacteriorum | reverse complement strand
GGAAAAATATCTGCCATCAATGCCAAAGGTTTAGAAAAGGTTTTAATCCCAGTTCCCTCATCAGAGGAACAAGAACGAATTGTTTCCATCCTCGATAAATTCGACATACTCACCACCTCAATAAGCGAAGGGCTGCCGAAAGAAATTGAGTTAAGGAAAAAGCAATACGAGTATTACCGTGATTTATTACTAACCTTTCCTAAGAATAATATAGAATCATAATATGGGACAGTCATTATTACAAATATCTGAGACACTTAGAGATGCTGTTAATAAAGCTCAGTTAATCTATGCATTTAATGGCACAGGTAAAACTAGGTTGTCACGTGAGTTCAGGCTTTTGGTTGCTCCAAAAGATGAAGAAGCGGAAGATGAAACGGGCATAAAAGTTCTTTATTATAATGCATTTACAGAAGACCTTTTTTATTGGGACAATGATTTGGATGCTGATGTAAACAGAAAACTATTGATTCGCCCCAACGGATTTACAAATATGGTTCTTGAGTTTTTGAAAGACCAAGGACTTGACGGTAATATCATTTCAAATTTTCAGTATTTTACAAGTGACAAAGTAACACCACGTTTTAATGAGGAATATACAATCAAGGATGAAAATGACAAAGACATTACTGTAAAGGCATACTCTGAAATTACATTCTCAATAGAAGGTGGTAATCAAGAAAGCATACCGAATATTAAAATTTCAAAGGCTGAGGAAAGCAACCTGATATGGTGTGTCTTTTATAGTTTGCTTGAGCAAGTTGTTGAGCAATTAAATATTCCCGAACCTAATAACCGTTCAACAGACAAGTTCAATGATTTAAAGTATGTTTTTATTGACGACCCTGTTAGCTCATTGGACGACAATCATTTGATTGAACTGGCAGTTAACTTGGCACTAATCGTTAAGAAATCTACTGGATTGAAATTTATCATTTCAACACATAGCCCACTTTTCTACAATGTACTCTACAATGAATTAGGATTAAAGGCTGGGTATATTCTTAATAAACTCAATGACGGAACTTTTGACCTTATTGAAAAGAAAGGTGATTCAAATAAAAGTTTTTCATACCATCTCTTTCTAAAGCAAACCATTCAGGAAGCCATAGACAATAATGCAATTCAGAAGTACCACTTTACACTTCTGAGAAATCTTTATGAGAAAACGGCAAATTTCTTAGGTTATCCAAGATGGTCGGAATTATTACCCGATGACAAGCAAACATATTACAATCGTGTTATTCAGTTTACAAGTCATTCCACCTTATCAAATGAAGTAGTCGCAGAACCAACAGAACCTGAAAAGCAAACTGTGAAGTTTTTGTTAGACCACCTTACAACTAATTATAATTATTGGAAAGAAGCACAGAATGTCACAGTATAAAACTATAGCAGAATCCAACAACTTTATCGTGTTGGATAAATTCACCAAACATTTTGAGGTGAA
>NZ_NOXV01000048.1 GCF_002251835.1 Flavobacterium cyanobacteriorum | reverse complement strand
TTTTTTTTTTTTCAACGGTTTCACTTATGCTGACCGCTAACGTTTGGCCGCTTGGCGATGTGGCGGATTAAGGAAGCCTTAAATTTCGGTTAAACACTAATTTTACAGGTACAAAACCAACTTTAAATTAAGCCTAAACCCGCCATATTGCCAAACGGCGGTTGTGCGATGTATTATTTTTTCCACATCGCAATCGCTTGTTCATATTCTACGTTCGTTGATTTTGTCCACCATTTATATTTATATTTTCCTCTTTTAGTTGTTTTCGCATCAATTATTGAATTCCAAGTTGATACAATTGGATTTTCTCCTGATGAATCTAATGCCAAAATTCTGACAACTTCGTCATTTTCGTTAGTTTCATATCCAACTGCTAACATCCAATGTCCGCCTTCATCAAAGTTAACACCAATTATTGTCGGATGATTTTCTTTCAAATGTTCAATTGTAAAATTTAGAACATCGTTATTTTTTTCGTCTAATGTTTTTACGTTGATAACTTTTCCGAATGTTTCAGTAATTATTTCTTCTAAATCTTTTAGGTAAGTTCCGTTTTTGAATAATGAATAATATTCATTATTCAACTTATTCAAAAGTTTTCCAAGTCTTTCATTTCCCTTTACGGTTCGTGAAGTTATTTTGTCATAACTAATTAAGCCTAAAGATAATAAACCCATAAAAATACTATAAGGTCCACAAGCTCCATCAATAGAGCCTTGTTGTAAAAAAACTTTTTGCATAAAACCCTCAAATTCGGATTCTGGTCCGCATTCAGTTGTATCTAATAAATTTATTGTGTAAATCATTTTAGTTTTTTGAAATTGTGAATTTTTTTTCGTTGTAATATGTGAAATTATAACTTGGTTTTTTAGTATAAGCTAGACAAAATTTATATCCAAGTTTGATTAACACTTTTGTTAATCTTTCGTCGTATTGAAATCCATTTTTTATTACTTGAGATTTAAGTTTACTCAAATCTTGTTTTGAATCAAAATAAAATTCAAGTCTGTTTATTATATCATTTTTTGATGTTACATCTACATAAACCATATATTCATCTTTGTACATAAATGAATATTGTGAAACAATTCCGTTAAATATATCTTTTTCATTTGTCTTTTCATTATAACTATAACTTGATGTAATCGAATCTTTGACTTTGAAAATTGGTAAAGTTTGTTCAAAACTTTTTCGAGTAACTTTATTTTGTAATAATTTGAAGGAATTATTAACGTCTGGAATAAATGTTCCATTTCCTTTTTTCTCAACAGCTTCTTGAGAATAAATTACGCTTGAAAAAAGTGTTAAAATTATAATTAAATACTTTGAATTTAACTTCAAATAGTTTTTTCGGTTTTTCATAAATGTTCTTTTTTATTGCGGTTTTCAAATATATCGCACAACGGTTTGCAGCTACCCGAAGGGCGGGACTTTTACCACAAAACTTG
>NZ_NOXV01000062.1 GCF_002251835.1 Flavobacterium cyanobacteriorum | reverse complement strand
TGGGTCTTAACATGTATGACTATGGGGCAAGGAATTATGACCCTGCATTGGGCAGATGGCATAACATTGACCCGCTGGCGGAGGTTTCAAGGAGGTGGTCGCCTTATACCTATTGTTATAATAATCCAATCTATTTTATTGACCCAGATGGGATGCAAGCTGGAGCAGGAATATTTATTAATGAGGATGGAGAGAATGTAGGTAATGATGGAATAGATGACGGTAAAGTTTATGTTATAAAGACAACACGAAAGAAATTTGATTCTGGAGTTGCTTCAGATGGTATAAGTAAATCTGATAGAAATGCCACCATAGATTTTATCAAAGCAAATTCTGGTAATACCGCTGCCTTTCAATCAAACGACATTGCTTACAAAAACAGTGTTGAAATTGAAGGTAATGCAAATACACGACAATCAATGGTTGATATAGTAAATCAAGATAACGGAAACGGAGGAACATCACCTGCCAATAATAGAGAATATGGAGGTACAATTTCTAACAGTGGAGTCGTTGCGGAATCGCCTCCTGGACCTGTTGTAAATCCGATACTGGAGGGAGCAGAAGGAAGCATTAGTCATACTATTAATGAAGATACCAAATCCACTTTTCATTCACATCCTAGTGGAACTGTACAAACTGGAAAAGTTGGAGGTTCAAATACTATTCAAATGAGTGGAGAAATAAAAAATGCTAGTTTTGCAGGGGCTCCTTCAACAGGAGGAAGTAAAGATGTTAATCCCAGTAGGTCGTCAGGCCGAACGGATTATGTTTTTGATAGGGCTTCAGGAAAAGTCTATATTTATAATACAAAAACTGGTGTGCAAGCAATAGTGCCTCAGAAATACTTTGTTACACCTAAAAAATAATCTCATGAAGAATATCATATTAATCGCTGTATCACTTTTAAGTTTTACTTGTTTCTCACAAAGTAAAACGCTTTTAGATACAATAATGGAAAATCATATTACTGAATTCAGAAAGACTGTAGGAACATCATCTCCAATTTTTATAACGTTTGACTATGATTTTGAAAAAAATCTAAAAATGTCTCCAACAGATTATTACTTAACTCCGTATATCAATCCTCGCAAATTAAAGTCAGATAAAAACTATCTTGTTAAATTTATAGTCTCCACAGAAAAAAACAAATTAACATTGAATGCAATAAATTTTAGATTAAAAAAAATAAGTAATAAAAAATTAGAATACATTAATATGGGCGGAGAAAAGTATGATTTGACAACTGGTTTATTGGAAGAAAGCAACCCATAAGATATTTTACAAAACAATTAAAAAAATAAATAAAACCACCCGAAGGTGGTTTTATTTATAGCCGTTTCCATACCCAATGCGCCACCGCCACCAGCAACAAAAGTAAGGCGATTACACCCTGTAGACCACCCCGATTAACCCGAGGCTGGATACAGGAGACGG
>NZ_NOXV01000012.1 GCF_002251835.1 Flavobacterium cyanobacteriorum | reverse complement strand
ATTTTATTGATTTTTAATCAATTATGTTTTTTGTCGTGTACTAAAATAATTAATATATGACCAAAAACAGTTTATAGTTTGCCTATTATTCTTTTTCTAATTCTGCTCAAAGATTCGGGCTTAACGCCAATATAACTTGCCATATGATATTGCGAAACTCTTTGAAATAAGTCAGGTCGTGATTTCAAGAGTTTTAAATATCTCTGTTCAGGCGTGTCGGTATGGTAAGAGGTCATTAATTGTTGTTGCTCAGCAAAAGATTTTTCAACCACAACTCTGGCTAAGGTTTCAAATCGAGGAAATTTCTTAAATAATTCTTGAGCTTTTTGTTCGTTGCCTATAACTAATGAAGTATCTTCCATACAAACCAAATTATGAAATGATGGTGTATTTTGTGTTAAACCATTCAATGAAATAACCCATTGCCCTTCGGTAAAGAAATTGGTTGTTTTTTCCTCTCCGTCAATCACGCAATATTGTCGTAGGCATCCTTCAAGAATAAAATAAGTGTCGATTGAAGTTTGTCCTTCCTTAATCAAAAAAGTGTTTTTCTTGAGATTGGTTACTACCATTCCTTCTTCCAATGCTTTTTCTTCGTCTTGGTTAAGAGTAGTAATTTGAGAAAAGTATTTTACGATTTTATTTTCCATTCAGGATGTGTCTTTTAAGCTGCCGCATAACGGTTTCGGGCTTTGCGTTCGGGCGGGTTTCGGAGCACAAAACTGTCAACCAGCACTGAACTTGAATAGAAGCACAAAGCCCCAAGTTTGCACGTCACCCCGCCTGACGCAAAACCCGTGTTAGCGGTTCGTTGTTTTAAAAGTCATTAATATGGTATGTATTTCAACCTCTGTTTCAGATCTTTTGAAATCTACTTTCATTAGCGTAGGTACCCCAAATTTGTGATTGAAGAGCTGTTGTTTTAATTCGTCTAGATTATAATAATAGAAGAAACTTCTATCACCAGTACTTGCTGTTTTATAGTCAGATTTATCAGGGTCACCTTCAACAAAACTTAAATATAATAACCCGCCTTCATTAAGAAGTTCATAGCAGTCATTCAAAAATTTATTACTATCTAAATGGGAAATATATGGTAAAACAAAGCCACTTATAATGCCATCGAATTTACCCTTGATTTCATTTATGTTTCTAATGTCCATCTGGAGAAACTGCCCATTAGGATTATTTATCTTTGCAAGTTCTATCATATTCGGAGCAACATCGATTCCAAGTAAATCAAAGTCTTTGCGCTTGTTTAGCAAGTATTTTGAGATATTGCCAGGACCACAGCCTAGTTCAAGTATTTTAGCATTTTGAACTTTGATTGAGTTACAAATAAAGTCATAGGTGCTGTCATATAAATCTAAATTCAATCCTGTCCTAAATAAAATTTAACACTATCAAACTTAACCATT
>NZ_NOXV01000016.1 GCF_002251835.1 Flavobacterium cyanobacteriorum | reverse complement strand
CGCCGCAAAAGCGGGCGGCGGGGAGGATGCCGCTCCCATCAGGGCTACACAGGAGATAGTGTTAGCTTTGTACGAATAGAATGGCTTAATTTATTAATTAGTATTTAAATCCATCTGAATTTACATGATATCCAATAATCTTTATTACATTTTCTTCTTTAACCATTTCGATTTTTTCTATAGTTTTGAATTTTGTGTATACTACTTCATATATTAAAACATATTCTGATTTAGCGTTAGTTCCTTCAACTCTAAATGTTTTCCAGTCAATTAAGTTATTAGAAAGTATATCTCCCAATTTTTCCTGATTATTTTCTAAAATTCTTTGAAATTGATCTTTATTTACTTTTTCAAAAAAATGGTTGCTAAATAATTTATCAGTAATTTTATAATCTTTTAAGTAAAGCAAAGCGTAAAAATTATTTACTACCTTTTCAGCTTCATTTTTTTCATGCTCCTCATTAGTAAATGTTGCATTCAAATTGCATCCTGATAACAGGAAGATAATTACCAATAAAACACCCTTTTTCATTATTTATAAATTTTACCGTCACATTCCCAATTAAATCTTAAAACTGTATCTTTTTTATGAATACTGAAAACTAGTTCACCTTTACGTTTTATAATAGTATCACCTAGTTCCATTTTATTGGAATAAATATTCCACCATCTTGTATAATGATTATATTTTATTTTTTTTCGTGTATCTAAATCAATACCTTCGGCTTTAAAATATGCTGTTCCATCAGGCACTTTTGAAAGTATTAATGCACAACGTTCATTGCGGTATTTGTCAGCAAGAAGATAACAATCTTTATTAAGTTGGCAAGCATCCAACATTAATGATAAAACTATGAATGGAAGTATGATTTTTTTCATTTTAAAACCTGATAATGTCGCTTGTAGATATTCCTTTCCTTGCTCCCCATCCTGGACCTAAACCAATACTTTTTGTTGATACTCCTGATGCTGCGGGTGTATAATTACCATTAACAAAATCCGCAGTTTCTGAATATCCTCCTTGTAAGAGAAGCCCCCCTGAATATGTAATATCTTTACCAGCGATTCCGCCTAATACATCAGTATTATCGCCGTAATTGTCATACATATTATATTGTGCAGAAATGCCTAAAGATGGTAATTCTGGTGAAAAACCCCAACTGCTATCATAGCCATAATGAAAGACTCCATTATGTTGCTGATCAAATGCAACACCAAAACTGAAAGAAAATTCACCTACAATACCGGTTACATGACCATTAATTGAAAATCCTGTTGCGTCTGGAATGTATGGAGAAAAAGGATTAGGCTTACTTGTATCATAAGCAGGATTAAAATAACCATCCATAGCAGATTT
>NZ_NOXV01000226.1 GCF_002251835.1 Flavobacterium cyanobacteriorum | reverse complement strand
CCCAAAAAAGTCATTAGGAATTTAAGTTGAATTTATTTCGAAGGTTTTATTACAGTTCCATAAACCGGTAAACCATTCTCTGCGTTTCATTGCCAATGATAGCTTTAAGTGTTTTTGATTTCCATTTTTAACGATGTATCCACCAATGGCAAAGACCTGATAGCGCAGTGTTTTCATACGTTGCTCTACTTTGGTATTGAGTACTACTTGTCTAAACAAACTCACCATATTGTAGGCTATCATTACCCAGTTAAGCGCGGCTTCGGTGGCATCAAAACTTTTTAGGTTAAAGCTGTCGAAGCCAAAATCATACTTCAACTCTTTGATTCTGTTTTCACAGTTGGCCCGAAGTTTATACAATTGCCATACTTGCAGGGGTGGCAGGCTAAGATTGGTAATAAAGCAACTGTAGCGGTAGTTGTTGTAAATGCCTTCTTCTTCAAATAACCTGAGTGTTTTGCCTGTTGCTTTAGGCCGTTCAGAGACTTCTTGCCGTACCATGATTAACCGTCTTTCTTTATCCCATAAGGGGCCCTGATAGCTTGTTTCGGCTACTTCTATACCTTGGCCAACCCGCATCCAATTGATATGCCCTGCCAGTTTTTGCTGTATGGGTTTGTATTGCCTGGCGGCTATGATGTAGTTGCTTACGTGTTGGTTTTGTTCCAGATAATCAAATACTTCTTTACTGTAAAAACCACTATCGGCTCTAAACAAGCCTACTTTTTTACCATTAAGTTTTTCGATGGTGTTGGCTAAAAAACTTTGAAAGTTATTGCCGGTAAACGCATCGCCACTGCGCAGCCAAAAATTAGCTACCATCTTGGTTTCTTCTATAAATGCAATTAAAGGGTGATGGCTGTTTCTGCCCGGTTTCTTGGGGTTATAGCCTTTTTTACTGCCTTGTTGATGGCCATATCTTGTAAGTATGCTGGAGTCTACATCCAGCGTGTAATTATCAAAGGAAAGCTGCCCATAAAACCATTGATAAAATGAAGTGAAAATTTGGTGGTTGGTAGCCAAAGTATGCTTGCTGAAAAATCTGCCAAATGCTTTGTTACCTGCCATTTGCTTAAAACCCCAGCACTGTTGTATCACTTTATCATGGCGGGTAATTTCGCAATGTTCAAACCGATTGGCTCCACACCATATACTGGTCATAAATTGTTTGATCAGCTGATTAGCGCTATACCCCCTGTTAGAGCCTTGGGTGGGCAACGGTAATTTATCTAATTGCTCATCAAAGCCCATCCTGTCAAGCATCTTTTTTAGCAACATAATGCCTGACCAGGGGCTCACTTCTTTATCGGTAAATGATAGCTGTAAATCCATAGTGTAA
>NZ_NOXV01000054.1 GCF_002251835.1 Flavobacterium cyanobacteriorum | reverse complement strand
CGCACTAAAGAAATTTAATAAAATAAAAGTTTAAACCACTTCATTAACTAAAATTTTAATTTACATGAAAAAATTCTTTTTACTTTTAACTATTACTTCTTTAGTAATGCTTGGTGCTTGTTCTGATGAAGATTCTACAACAAATCCAGAATCGACATCTTTAAATGTTACAACAAGTATGACGTCGAGGTCTACACTTGAAACTTTGTTTGACAACATGGTAAACTCTTCAAGGTATATCGCGTTAAAAAAATTAGAAAGTGAATTCTCACTTAAAATGCGTTATACAGGTAACCCACAGGACTTACAAACTGAAGCTAACATTTTGGATTGGATAAGGTTAAACATATCTAATACAGGTTTTATAAATTATACTGATGCTTTGGATAAGTGGAACAGGATAAAATCAGAAAACTATTTAGTTTATGTTGAAAATCAAACATTATTCACTCTGATTGCGGCAGAACCAAAAGGTTCGAAAGCTCTTTTTAATTTGTTAATTGGGCAGGTGCCTCCTGTTGTAGTACCAAATAATAGTTGTACTTGTTTAGGTGATTACTTAGATAATGTTGCTACTTTTACATCATCATATCAAAATAGTGTTCAAGCCTTAGCTAATCAGGCAGGAGAAATGAGTCCGTCTGAATTAGGTGTTGAATTTAATACGCTTAAATTAGGATTTCAACTGTCATTAGACGCCGCATTAGACCAGTATAACCATTGCATAGATGATTGTGAGTAACACTTAAAAAAAGTATTATGAAAGGTGTTTTTTTAGCTGTATTAACAGCACTATTTTTTCAAAGCGCATTATCCCAGGAAACAGCCAATGCGCCACTATGCACAGAAGGCAGTGCCGAATACACAGCCCGTTATGAAAAGCTGAAAGCGATGTATATAGAAATGCAAAATAAACAAAGCAGTAAAGACTTTATTGCCCTAAACAATGCATTTAAGGAAAAATCTAATTTTAAGGCTAGTCCCCAGGAAATGTATAACCAAGCTAAAAATGGTTTTAATGCCCAATTTGAATGGGTAAGGAACAATATTGAGAAAACAGGTTTTAAAAACTGTGAGGAAGCCGAAGCAGAAATAACTAAACTTTTAAATCAAAATATAAAATTTGTGATGGAAAACAAAGATACGTATGCTTATGCAAATGAATGTTTAAAACTTTGCGAAGGCCTTTTAGTAAATTTATATATTGAATTATCAAGAGAATACGGCAAAGATTTTTTACCTTAACCGTAGCTAAAATTTAAGAAACGCAGCCATCAGGCTGCGTTTTTTATTAATAAAAAGAAGCCGTCTCAATACTTAAATTTTGAGACGGTTTTTT
>NZ_NOXV01000050.1 GCF_002251835.1 Flavobacterium cyanobacteriorum | reverse complement strand
TATTGATTTTTAATCAATTATATTTTTTGTCGTGTACTAAAAAAAATTATAAAATAACCTCAATTGAAAGCCTGAACCATCCTGATGATTATTTCCGGCATTTGAATAAATAAATGGACTAAAGAAGAATTATTGATAACTATTTAATATAATTAACCTTTTTAATTTTTAACAGATGAGAAATTTTAAAACAATTGCAATTGCGCTGGTAGTAGCCTTAACAACCCTTACTGCTACGGCACAGGACAAGAAAATCAACACCTCAAAAAGCACCATTGCATGGGTAGGTAAAAAAGTGACCGGCCAGCACAGCGGTACAATAAGCTTTAAAGACGGCGTACTTACTTTTAAAAGCGGTAAACTCACCGGCGGCAGTTTTACCGTAGATATGGCCTCAATTAATGTAACAGATATTAAGGCAGGTGAAGGAAAGGAAAAACTTGAAGGCCATCTAAAGGCAGATGATTTCTTTGGCACATCAAACAACCCGACTTCAAAACTGGTATTTAAGTCTGTAAAAGCAAAATCAGCTAATGTATATACTGTTACAGCTGACCTAACCATGAAAAATATAACCAAGCCGGTAACTTTTGACCTCACCGTAAATAAGAATTCTGCAACAACTACGTTTAAGGTTGACAGGACCAAATATGACATTAAATACGGTTCAGGCAGTTTCTTTGATGGCCTTGGCGACAAAGCCATCTATGATGAATTTGACCTTACAGTAAATTTAGTGTTTTAATTTCAGGATTTAAATTGAACGAAAAGAAGCCGTCTCACAACTGAGGCGGTTTTTTGATTTACAGGTATTTATGCCCAAAGTATCTCCAATGATGACGAACCAAATCCCGAACCACCCCAGTTCAGGGAAATCAGCAAAGAAGTTATCCAAAAACTGTTGGGCAAATTGACGCTAAACTCTCAGGCAATAAAAAAGCCTAATCAAAATCCAAAGCAAAACTACGCTACATCAAGCAAAACTTTGAAAAAAACCTTCAAAAGCAGGAAAGGCAAGAAGCTATCCTGGGCGAAAGGAACTCCTATAGCAAAACCGGCCTGATGTCCCTTTTATGCGGATGAAAAAAGGCATATGCAAAACGGGCAATTAAAATAATCAAAACTGGATAAAAACGGCCTCAAATTTTACTATTGAGACGGCATCATTTTATTTTATTATATAACAGGCGCTTAGCAAATAGTTTTTAAATAAGGGGGCGATATGTTTGTTAACTTAAAAAACAACCCTATATTTGCAACCGCATTAGCGAAAAGATTTACAATAATTGAGGGGAGATACTCAAGCGGCCAACGAGGGCAGACTGTAAATCTGTTG
>NZ_NOXV01000052.1 GCF_002251835.1 Flavobacterium cyanobacteriorum | reverse complement strand
GCACTAAAGAAATTTAATAAAATAAAAGTTTAAACCACTTCTTTATCAAATTTTAGTTCACTTATCATTTTTAAATCTATATTTTGATTTACTGATAAGTTGTTAAATGAAGTCTTATAAATCACATTATTTCTCTCTAAACCATTATTTGCATAAGATTGAAAACAAAAGAAAACTAGAGATGCTATTAAAAATATTTTATTCATTTTTTCAATATTTTAGTTTACATTACATATCAGCAGCTAAATCTTTTAACAATTTGACAGTGTCTTTTATACAACTACCAGAATCGCTAGTAAAAGTGATATCTAAATCTACTTTCTTGCCATTAATTGTTCCTTTTATAGTAACATGACATTGTAGTAAGTCTTCACTAACTTTAACAGTTTCAAATGTTGAAATGCTAAAAACGTCATTAACCAAATTTAAGTTTTCTAATTTTGAAATTTCATTAGAAATTTGGTTGTCGAAAGAATTAGAATTATTTGCAAATGCAAACGAACCGATTAGCATAAATGCTAAAGAAAAAAATACATTTTTCATTTTGTTAATTGGGTGTTTCCATCTTTTGGCAGGACAAAGACTTCCACTTTAAATTGTTAATTAATAATCTGCCGTTTTGTTGCTTAAAACAATTTACTTCACAAATTGTTCCATTTCTTCTAAATTACTCTTTCAATAGTTAGTCATTTCTTTTTGCTTTGCTCTTTGGCTTGCCTATACGCTGGCTGTACTTAAACGCTAATCTAATGATTTTCTTTCTTTTAGTTTACTTTTTTACGCTTTGTTTGTCATAAGGTTTCTTGCAACGTTATGCGAATAGGCGCTCGGCGTTAGCTGGCGCTTATTAGCTGTTATGCGTGTTTTTCAATATGCTAATATACAAAACAGAACAGTCGCCACCAGTACGTCACATGCTTGAAATGCAAATAATTTCAATAGTCGAATTGCTCTTATACTCGTATAGGCGCTGGTCGAGCTATTGATGACGAGAAAACATTTAAATCTTCTCAACACAGGCTGTTAGCTACTAAAAACTTGACTATGTCATTTTTTTGTGCTAACTTCGGTAAAGTCTGTCTGACGTATCACGTCTCAAACATGCTCCTCTCGAGCAATGCTTGGAACGGTTTATCCGTAACAGACTTTATCCAAAATGCTACTCCCGTAGCTTTGTTTGTGTTGATCCTTTTTAAATGTAATCGTCAATTATTGCCTTTCAAGCCATGGGGCGGGTGTGCGATTGCGCATAACGTTTTGCAGATTGGTGATGGGCGGGCTTTTCAGCACAAAAGTTA
>NZ_NOXV01000063.1 GCF_002251835.1 Flavobacterium cyanobacteriorum | reverse complement strand
TTATTTTTCAAATTGTCTGTTGTCGTCAAATAGGGTTGCCACTAACGATTTGCGGCTTGGCGAAGGTGGCGATTACACCACTAAACATTCTTACGAAGCACGAACTTCAAATATACGAAAAACTGTCATACGAAGCAATGACCCGCCACTTTTGCCAAACCGCTGTTATGCGGTCGGCTTTCTCTCTTGACTTTATCACATTTCTTAACCAAAGTCAATGGATAGCAGTCGTGAAGTAAATAATTTTGTCCCTGAATTATTTCATAGAACTAACAATATTAAAATGAAAGCAAGCGTAAGTAAAATGTATGGAACACCGGATGTGTTCAAAATTGAAGAGGTCACTAAACCTGTCCCGAAACATAATGAAGTTTTGGTTAGAGTTTATGCCGCCACTGTTACAGGGTCAGACATTATGATGAGAATAGGTAAACCGTATGTGGGTCGCTTATATTTGGGGTTAAGTAAACCCAAAACAACAATTCTCGGATTTGACTTTGCTGGCGAAATAGTCGAAACGGGAAAAGATGTTACTTCATTTAAAGTAGGTGATAAAGTCTTTGGAGGAACAACAGCTCTTGGGTGTTATGCTGAATACACTTGTGTCAATGTGGATGATGTAATAACGACCATACCTGAAAATATCAATTATCAGACTGCTGCTCCTGTAAGTGGAAGTGCAATTACTGTGATGAATTTCTTAAAAGGTCTGGCTAAAATAAAGGCAGGAGATAAGTTATTAATTAATGGTGCTTCAGGTAGTCTTGGGACTTATGCTGTTCAAATTGCAAAGTATTTTGGTGCTGAAGTAACTGGGGTTTGCAGCACTACAAATATGAAAATGGTTAAGGAGTTAGGAGCTGATTTTGTGATTGACTATACCAATGAAGATTTCACAAAAAATGGCAAACAGTATGATATTATTTTTGATACTGTAGGCAAAATTAATTTTTCATCTTGTAAAAAATCTCTCACCGAAAATGGCATTTATCTTTCCTCTGTTATAAGTATGCCACTTTTGTTGCAAATGATGAAAACATCTTTGTTTGGCAAAAAGAAGGTAAAGTCTTCATCAACTGGTATGTTGCCTGCTAAAGAGCGTTTAAACTATTTTTTAGAACTAAAAGAATTGCTTGAAACTGGAACGATTAAAACTGTAATTGATACTTCCTATCCATTGTCACAAATGGGTGATGCTCATAAATATGTAGAAAAGGGACACAAAAAAGGAAATATTATAATTAATCTAAGTACACGACAAAAATTGTATTAAATTAATTTCCAGCTTATT
>NZ_NOXV01000005.1 GCF_002251835.1 Flavobacterium cyanobacteriorum | reverse complement strand
GATGGTAACTATGGGTTCAGCTCTCAATTGGATAATGGCGGATCGGGTGGTAGTGATGATTGGGTTGATAAAGATGGGAAAAACATTGAAGATGATGATTTAAAATCTATACAAGTATATATATTCTATGATAGCGAATTTTATGAACAAGCAATGATACAATACGATGATGCTGTAAAAAAATATGGACAAGGAGCAGTTGCTCTAAGCAATACAGGTACAACTCAGGGATTTGCCGAGGACTGGGCAAAAATGAATGGTGCTCCTAAAGAAGTTATTATTATGACTCATGGAAAAAATCAATCAATAAATGTTAACTCTGAAACAAATGCACAGTTTACTTCTACAGGTGATGGAAAAACAAATATTTCAGGTAGTGATGCCATGAATGTTCAAGACTTAGCCCAACCGAAAGCAGATTTAAGTGGAACAAGATTAAACATGTACACTTGCCATAGTGCTGATAGAGTAAAGGAAGCACATGGAGACCAAGGTCCTTTAAGAGGTACAATGCAGCCAATAGCAGATGCCTTTAAAACAAATTTTGGTTTCAAACAAGTTAAAGGAACTAATGGCTCTGTAAATTATCATTCACTTATGACAGACGGTACAAGACCTTCAAGCCCTCAATACATGAGACCATATACTGCAAATAGACAACCATGGATAATATTGGATGATAACGGATTTTAAAGCTAAATTATGAAACCTAAACGTGTAATCTTAATAACATTTTTTTTATTACTAATAAGTTTAGTGATATTCTGTTGGAAAACTTATATTGAATTTTCTTTGGTTTGTCAAATTCCTTCGATTAAAGAATTTAGACCTGATGGTTATGTTTTTATACATTCAGAGGACGACTTGACTAACTATAGTTTTATAAATAAACAAACAAATTTTATTAAAAAACATTGCGAAAATGTATTTGATTTTTCACAATATAGCTATGTAATTATTTATGGTCGAAAGCCACAAGTAATGTATTATAGTTATAAAAACTCCTTTTTTGAAGATACATCTGAACCTTATGCAAAATATAATGATAAAACAGTTGTTTTTATACATTATGAAGATAAACCAAAAGAAACTGGTACTTTCATTTACAAAATCAAAAAAAATTCAAAGTTGAGAGGTTTTTATGGAAATTAAATTTTAATTTAATATAAGTCAGCAAAGATACAGCATGTGGCCGCCATACATAACTATTGCTATAACAGCCCACTGATATTTACAGACCCCGATGGGATGTT
>NZ_NOXV01000027.1 GCF_002251835.1 Flavobacterium cyanobacteriorum | reverse complement strand
GCATCCTCCCCGCCGCCGCGCTTATGGCGGCGGGGAGATATAGTGGAGAGCGGGCCTGGCGGTAACAAAAATGCGTTGAGCCGGCTGCTCCTGAAATTGGGAGGGTTTTTAAAAAATTTCTTTTTATGGATTTCTATTCTCTAATTTAGGTTAATTTTACGGCTGGTTAAGAAAATACTTAAAATGACACAATTTCTCAGCTTCGTTTGGAACCCTTCTGAAGGCATAGACCTCGGTTTTTTTCTAATCCGCTATTACAGCCTTATGTGGGTGGTAGCTTTTGGCCTGGGATGGTTTATAATGAAAAAGATATTTGAAAGGGAGGGCGAAACCATTGAAAAACTGGATAAGCTATTTATTTACACTATAATAGCCACCATGATAGGCGCCAGGCTGGGCCATGTTATTTTTTATCAGCCGGAACTTTTCCGGGAGGACCCTGTAAATGTGTTCCTGCCTGTCAGGCTGAACCCAAAGTTTGAATTTACCGGTTTTGCAGGCCTGGCCAGCCACGGGGCGGCTATAGCGATTATACTGACCATGGTATATTATAGCCGCAAAGTCATCAGGAGGCCGCTGCTCTGGGTACTGGACAGGGTGGTGATACCGGTAACCAGTGGCGGTATTTTCATCAGGCTGGGCAATTTTATCAATTCAGAAATACTGGGTGATGTTACCACAAAAGATGTCCCTACGGCCGTTAAATTTATCCGTGGGGAAGAAAACCTGGGCAAATACGAGGCCATGCAGCTGACAGGGGCAAAAGATTATAATGAGGCGTATAACCTTATTGAAAATGACCCAAGGTTTGCCGAAGTACTGAACCAGATACCTTACCGCCATCCGGCGCAGCTTTACGAAGCATTCCTGTATATATTTGTCTTTGCCATAATCTATTACATGTACTGGAAAACTGATGCCCGCAAGCAGCATGGGCTTATATTTGGCGTATTCCTTGTGCTGCTGTGGACGGTGCGTTTTGTGGTAGAGTTTGTAAAACAGAGCCAGGGTGGTTTTGAGGGCGCCGAACCCATTTTGTCCACGGGGCAGTGGCTTAGCATACCGTTTATCATAGCAGGCTTTATACTTATCTTCACGGCTAAGAAAAGGACAGAAACCTTATAGCTACAAACAAGGCCCCTGGGGTACTATGCAGCATCAGGAGCAGCCGGCTAACCGCCCTTTTGCCGTCGCCGGTCCTGCTTTCAGCTATATCTCCCCGCCGCGAAAGCAGGCGGCGGGGAGGATGCCG
>NZ_NOXV01000057.1 GCF_002251835.1 Flavobacterium cyanobacteriorum | reverse complement strand
GAAGATTTTTTTAATTCAATTTTGTCAGGGTGGGACAGACACACTCTTTGCCAAGCTTTGGTCTGTGCGTTGGCTTGTGCGGCTTGGCAATGTGTGTGGCTGTTGGGCTGGCTATTCATTGTTCTTCCTTTATCATTATTTATAGTTGACCTCCAACTCCTTTAAACTTCTCTACAAACGAAACCAACTTTTGAAAAACGCTTTGCTTCTTGGTCAAATACTGCGGATTTAAAGGACTCATTTTCGGTAAAAGAGCATTTAATTCTGTACCATTTTCACTAGCATATTCACGTTTTAAAGAGGCTGTTATGTATCGCTTTGCTTCTTCTTCATTTAAATTTTCTTCAGTGATTAATTCTGAGGCTTCTGCCTTTTGTTTTCTTTGAGCATATGCAAAAAAAGAATCAATAACATTTGCTTTGTCTTGCAAGGTGTCAAGGTCTGTCTCATTGATGAAATCAACAACTAAACTCTCTTTAGCTCTATTGCCAACACTTGCACGAATAACTCTGCGTATTTCAGTAATTAATGTGTCTTTATCTTTAGTTTTTTTGTTGTTCTCAAAAATCAATTCAAGAATGTAGTCAAGGTTTATCTCTTGTGATTTTAGTAAGTCAACCTCAAACACAACATCGTCCCAATCAATCGTTGACTCTTCTGATTCTTTACCTTTTTTCTCGCGTCTTAACCAGTCACGTATATCATTATAAGTTGAACGATAATCTTGAACCGTCCGATCTTTGAGTAATTCTATTTTTTGCATTGCGACAATATCCTCGTCTGTCACAAAATGCGTTTTTTTAAATTCTTCTATTGCCTCAGGATTATTTATATCAATTCCCTGAATTGCCTTAAGGTGGTTAAATTCATCATAATTCTGGAGTATATTTTCTACTCTCAAATACTCTCCAAATAGCTTTGCAAATTCTTTTTTATCTTTCTCTTTTACAATTTCATCAGGATTAGGAAATCTCTCATTTAACTCTTTAACTACTTCAACGTAACCTCTGCGTGCTTCACCTGTAGCAATGTCCGTAAAGCCTTCTAAATATTCTTTATAGCTCTTTTCAAGAACCACATTCTTAGTGTTACTATCTCCGAAAAGCGTAATTGCATCAATAGTTGCTTTTTCTAAATCACGGAAAGTAACAATATTTCCAAATGTCTTTGTTGCATCATATATCCGATTTGTTCTCGAAAAGGCTTGAATTAAACCGTGATACCTCAAATTTTTGTCAACAAA
>NZ_NOXV01000021.1 GCF_002251835.1 Flavobacterium cyanobacteriorum | reverse complement strand
GGCTAAAGGGCAGGTATGGGTCGCTTTTGGAGGCTTTCCAGCACCGTTCTTATATGAGCCTTACCTCAACCGGGTCCACCTTACACGGGTAGTTGCTTTACTCGCGTTGCTGATGGCTGTGGTGCATAGTAGTGTGGAACGGCTATAAAACAAAAGGATAAACATTACTGCTCATCCCTAAATTCATTCATATATTATTTTCTTAAAAAACGAGGTTTATAAGTTTTCATAATTTCATCAGTTACAAGTTTTGAAAATTCACTAGAATCTTCTTTTAAACTCCCATTTACAATTATTCCATGTGCCGTCCCCATACACACAGTATCTACTTTTTTATTTCTATGAACTAATAATTGTATCCTAGCATCAACTTCATAATTACTCGTACTACTAGGTTGTAAGCTGTTATACAAACTATGGAATCGTAAATTAAATTTTTCATCGCTAACTTTTAAGTATTCTCTTTCACTTCCCTTAGGAAGCGGTCCACTTTTAAATTTTTCACACGAATATCTATATGATATCATTTCATGTGGAGGCATATAAAAAAATTCTATATAATTACCACTTTCCTTACCATTTACTTTATGACTATTGGTTATGTTCTTACATGAATAATTTAACGATACCATCATAAAGAATATAAGGAAGTAAATAAAATTACGGTGCGTATTTAATATAGCTTGGTGTAAATGATTCATTTTTATATGTTCTATTGTTGTGAAATTTAAAAGTAGCATTCTTGTTAACTTTATTAGATATGGGTGAATCTGTAACCACAGGCAAACCTTTGTGGTCAGACCTAGACCTAGAAAACATAGGAATTTCACCATTTGCTCTAGCAGTCTGTTGTTCAGGCCCACTTATTACCCTTTTTTCCTCTTTACTATCATATTGTGCATCTGACCCATAATTTCTATTTTCAGATGTATTCATTAAACTACCTAAAGCATGTCCCGCCTCATGTTCTAATACTGTAGCAGGAGAAAGGATATACCCACTCGTTGTTTCAAGACCCAAATTAGGATTCCAATAAACTACATTAAAGCTATCACCAAAAGCTCCATCCTGCTTACTGTATACTTCACTTGAATAGCCTTCCATTCCTTGCTCTTGAACATCAACAGTCGCAAACGGATTTTCAGCTATTGCTTTTAACGATTGTCCGCCTCCATTACCAACATCATAATTATAGGCACTAATAAAATCTTGTACAAATTGATTATCAGGTGCACTATCTCC
>NZ_NOXV01000022.1 GCF_002251835.1 Flavobacterium cyanobacteriorum | reverse complement strand
TATTCTCTGCAATCGGAGCGGTTTCCCGGCATGGGGCATAACGTTTTGCAGCTTGGCGAAGTGGCGGATTTTGAGGCACTTACTTTCAATTTAGCACTAATGATTATTAGAAATCCTAATGTTCAATTTAGCACTAAACCCGCCATTTTGCCAAACTGTTGTTAGCTGATGTATTTATTTTCGTCCGTTTGTTGTTTTATGTATGAATTAAATTCCGACTTTATTCTAGGCGATACTAAATGTTTTTTCAGTTCTAATGCTTGGTTTCTATTTAATGTTACGTAAAACATATCCATCAACAGAGAATCTTTACATCTAATATCTCCACATTTATCATCTTTATCAACTTTAAGAATTTCATTTAAGGTTATTTCAAATTCGTTTTGTGGTATGTTAATTTTTCCTTGGTTGTTAAAATGAGCTACATATATCCACGCTTTTGCGTCTTGAATTTGTGTTTCTATAATCGGATATTTTTCAAATAAATTATCTAGTTCTGAAAAGTTTATTGTATGTGCAACTTCACGAATCATACTTAATATAGTCGTATTTTCAAAGTATTTTTCATTTGTTAATTCAAATGCTTTATGTATGCCGTATTTTCTTGCGTAACCTGCTAATAAATTACTTTTGTAACTTTCTATTCCATATCTTGGAAACCTACCAAGTTTTGAAAGTTTTGTTTTCTTTTTAAATTCTTCAACATTTCCAACAGATGCATAATAGTTTAAAAAATGTCTATGTGCAACATATTGACTTGAACCGCTGTCTCCATTAGGTAATTCAGAAGTGATTTGTTCGGCTATATCAATTTTATTTTGCTCAATTGCTAACTTAACTAGATTAATCTTATTCCAATTTCGAGTAGAATTATTTTCAATTTTGTTAAGATAATCGTTTGCAAGTTCGAGTTCTAGATTATTCTTTTCAATAAAAGTTAAAACAATGCCATCAAGATTGTAAAATTTGTTGTAGTAATTTGGGTGTTCACGTTCTAAATTTCTTTTCAATTCATCTTGATTGTAAACCAATAAAAATGCTTTTCTAACGTCATCGTTAAAATTAAATTCATAATTTGAAATTTCTTCAGTTGAATTTATTGTATTTACTATAAATTCGAGTTTCTCTACTGCAGTCATAATATATCAGCTAACGGTTTGCCGCTTGCCGCAGTGGGGGATTTCGGAGCTCTTCACT
>NZ_NOXV01000026.1 GCF_002251835.1 Flavobacterium cyanobacteriorum | reverse complement strand
TTTGGGCGTGTCCCTGCGGGCCGGGCTTTCCGCTGTATCTTTTTTGCGGCAAGCCGCAAAAAAGGATGCCGCTGCAATCCCTCACGCGGGGTGTGCGGTGAGAGGGGAGTGGGCGGGTTTCATAAAGATTTGTTAAAATTAATATAAATCGTTACTTTCGTGAAGGAAGAATATAGCGCCCGGCTTTGCCCTGGCCAGCCCTTCGGGACTACCCGGCAACAAAGCGATGTGCAAAAATCGCTAAAATTAATTTGAGGAAAATAACAGTATTTTATTAGATTGCGTGTGGATAATTCATGTACTTTTCTTTAATGTCAGTAACAGTCATTTGACCTGAATTTGGAATAGCTTTGAAAATAACAATATCGTGAAGTTGTATTCTTTCACATAAAAATTAAATTTAAATTACAAATTTAATGAGTAAAACAATAGAAATTAAGAAAGTACATATAAGAAATTTATTAATATCCTTTATTTTGGGCTTCGGAATCTTGTTTGGTTTAGAGCATTTTGGAAAGTTCAGTTATATCGCCGATAGTCCAAATCAAAACAATTATGAAAAACCATCACTTGTTCAATATGTACCGTCCAACACAAAAGTTTTACGCATTTATTTTGATTCCTATTTTAATAATAGAATAGAAACAGCTGGAAATGGTTTTGATCTATATGATATGAGTTATGCAAATACAGATTTTAAAAAGTATTCAGTCAAAAGCTATTACTACACAAAAGCTACAATAAAGGATTATAAATTTGGTGTTTATATTTCTTTAACTTTATTTATCATCACTTTATTTTTTACAAACTTTAAAATTAAACTAACATAATGAAAAAAGTATTTATTATAGTGATTAGTTTTCTCTCTATATCTTGTTTTACAGAACCTAAAAAGACAACTGAAAAAATAGAGAAGAAAGAGGTCAACAACGTAAAAGAAATTTTATTAGACACTATTAAATATAATCCTGAAGTAAAGCAAGATACTATCATAGCAGATAAAAAAGTGATAAATAATTATCTCTGTATTGAAAAATTAGTTAGTTTACTCAACACGTCTGCAGATGAATTTGAAAATTTTGCCTTTGAAAATGATTATTATTTTGATGAAATAAAAACCTATAAATATTTTAAAGTGTTATATTTTTAGTACACGACAAAAAATATAATTGATTAAAAATCAATAAA
>NZ_NOXV01000001.1 GCF_002251835.1 Flavobacterium cyanobacteriorum | reverse complement strand
CGGGTTCAGCTCTCAATTGGATAATGGCGGATCGGGTGGTAGTGATGAATTAAAAATCACAGGAGCTGATGCTGATACAGCGGTTACAGAATTAAACCAAGATTCCCAGCTAAACTTGGTTAGAGATCAAAACACAGGTAAAGTAACTATGGCAGATAAATCTAAAATAGATTATAATACATTGACATGTGAAGACCAAGCACTCTATAATATTATTGAGGATACAAGTAAAACTGTAAACTTATCAACTACTCAAGATATGGTAAGAACTAATAGTGCTGGAAAAATTCAGCCTTTTATTCTTGGACATTATAATGGACAAAATGCAACTGATAGCTTTCAGGAAGTAAATATGATACAAGCACAAAATCTGGAAGCTAACGGAGGACAAACAGCAGGTACAACTGTTAGGCACGAAATATTTGAAGGTGCAAGTGCATTATCAATTGTCAATACACCTGTGACAACTCAAACTCCCAATTTCGTACCACCTGCTTTCACTGCAAATGTATATAATCAAGCGCATTTACAAGCAGTAAGAATGGATAGCAACTTTAAGCTAAGCAATTTGGGAGGCAATCAGGTTTATTATCAGCAAAAACCTCCAACACTTTGGTTTAATTTTAATCTAAATGCAAATGCATCTACTCCAGGTGATCCTGGATGGTTTGTTTTACAAAAATAGTTTACATTATGAAATACGTGATTATATTAAGTTTAATTTTTACTTGTTCTTGCGCAAATAAAAAGATATGCTCTAAACAAGAAACTGCAAGAATTTACAAAATCTATAAGAAATATGACTATACTTTTTTTTATGGCATTAGTGATAAAGATACTTTGGTTTTTATCATGGATTCAAAAATTAATAATAATTGTATATCTGCACCTAAAGAAATAAAAATAAAAAGTTTAAAGCAGATTAGCTATTTGTTAATAAATTCCGACACACTATGTTTCCAATATTCTGTTCGAGATATCAATAATACTATGAATGTACAAGTTGGTACTAATTCTCCAGGGCTTAATAAATTACCTTGTTTAAATACCTATAACTCATATCCATATCTTATTGAATCTTGTAATACATTAATTAATAATTAACATTTTTACAGACCCCGATGGGATGTTGGCATCGCTTCAAAACTACAATAT
>NZ_NOXV01000025.1 GCF_002251835.1 Flavobacterium cyanobacteriorum | reverse complement strand
GATGGTAACTATGGGTTCAGCTCTCAATTGGATAATGGCGGATCGGGAGGTAGTGATGGTGACCCGCCTAATAAAAGGAAAAGAGGCTATAAACCTTCTGGAATAAGTGAAGAGGAATCTTTACGAGAAATAATAGATATTGATGGAAAAAAATATCACAAAAATACTGGAAATATATTTGCTGAAATAGGAAATAAAATCAATAGCTTTTTTGGAGGTGATGATGATTACTTCGTAGAGCATAAACCTTATAATCCAGCTGAAGAAAATGCAATACGTGAAACAATAAATACTGGCGCTTCTTTTATTGTAGGAGGAATTGTTGTTAAGGGTCTTGGAAAAGTGGGAGGAGCCCTTCTTTCTAAAATAGCACCAAAAGTCGGAATGACAACTGTTGGAAGGTGGATGTCATTAGCGGAGTATGAAACTATGCAAACTACAGGACAAATGGTTGAAGGCGCAGGAGGGCAAACTTTTGTATCAACATCAGGTCCCAATTCTTTTTCGGCAGCCGTAAAAGGCTCTGTGTATGCAGAATTTCAAGTACCAACAAATAGCTTACTAAAAGGTGGTGCTGAGGGTTGGTTTAAAACTATTGGCCCCAACGCTGGAAAAGCAATGCAAACTCAATTAGTTAAGCAAGGTGGGCAACAGTTACCAAAAATTCAAAATCTTTCGCCAATATTAAAAGTTAAATAAAATGGAAATTAAAAATGCATTATGGTTTAAAACTTATATTGAGTCAAATCTCCAAAATTATGAAACTCAATACCGATCATTTAAAGATGGTGATTTTGGTAGTCTGTCACAAGTTGAATTTAACTCTAATGAAAAAGGGGGAAATATTGATTTTTGGGGGTTGGGATATTTAGGAATATATCTTTGGGATTATATTAAAGAGGAAGAAGTGATAAATGTATTAATTAGCCCCGAGCAACAAGAAGAAAAAGAAAAACAAATTTCAATTTTACTACAATTATTATAGACTCTATGCAAAGTTGAATATGTTATAAAGAAAAAAATTATACATTACTAGTATTCTATTGCTAGGGTCGTATGTCTATAAATAAGTTACTCGAGCATTACTAATACGTGTACCAGTACAAAGACCACCTGGGCAATGTGCGGCTGAGCTA
>NZ_NOXV01000013.1 GCF_002251835.1 Flavobacterium cyanobacteriorum | reverse complement strand
TCGCCTAAATCGGCACCTAAGCTGCAAAGTTCTAAAATTAAATTCTGTGAGTTCTTTTGCCCAGGCTGGCCTGTTGTGTTGGTGAGGTTATAAATAAACCACCCGGGGGTGGTTTAATTTCGTTATAAAATAAAAAATACCCTATTGCTTGTAAAATCATTATTGTTTAACTCAACAAAATATTTCTCACCTTTTTTTAAAAGGTATTCAACCGACGCTAATTTCAATCGGATAAATTTTTCTTCATTAATAAATACTCCTTTAATATTATATATAAATGGATTTTTTTTTGAAATTGTAGTTTTTACTCTATCAAGTTTTTTTGGTCGAATTGAAATTATAGCATCTGGATGTAAAATATTTTCTTTAGCATCCATAATTTTTAATAAATTTTTTTCTAATAAAAACATAGAGTTTGAAAATTCAAATGTCTCATTTTCTTTTTTTATTGGTGTAACTTTCATTTCAATATTGAAATTCTCACCTTGTGATAAATTTTTAATTGTACGAATCATATTTCTAATATTTTTTATTTAACACATCATATAATTGTTTCTCAACAAAAATATATTCTTCATATGAGATTCCATTTTTTTTAGCTTCTTCTAAAATTCTTTTCTTTGCCAAAAATTCCCAGTAATCTATATTTTTATAATGAATACCTTTATAAATAACATCTTTATACTTTTCTACTCCTTCTATACTTTGAAGGGCATGATAACTTTCTTCTAAAAAAGCTGATGTGCTAGGATTACTTTTTAA
Organism: Flavobacterium cyanobacteriorum; assembly: GCF_002251835.1. GTDB lineage: Bacteria > Bacteroidota > Bacteroidia > Flavobacteriales > Flavobacteriaceae > Flavobacterium > Flavobacterium cyanobacteriorum. The sequence continues at coordinate 358 of NZ_NOXV01000013.1, read as the reverse complement.
ATATATTATTTGTTCTTTAAATTGATTAGTAACAGGATCATATCCTTTTCTTACAAATAACCCATCGGCAAAATTTACATTTAATATTCTGTTTGCTTCTTCAGTACCAATTTCAATTTTAACTCCTTTTTTTGTTAAAAATTTAGTCCAATAATCTTTTATTTTTTTATTTATTACTGAGAAATTTGGATTATCTCCACCATCTGCTATTTTTTTTATGTCATCAATCAACCCATCTACATCTTCAATACCTTCTTTTTTAGCAGCTTTTCTTATCTCAGCTTCATATTCTAAAGCGTTTTTTGCACTAGTTCTGGCTCTTTTGAGTAAAAACTCGCCTAAATCGGCACCTAAGCTG
>NZ_NOXV01000024.1 GCF_002251835.1 Flavobacterium cyanobacteriorum | reverse complement strand
GCCGCAAAAGCAGGCGGCGGGGAGGATGCCGCTCCCATCGCGGCTAAACCCAGAAGCCGGCACTTCATTTGTGGTGGTTTTTTTTTATTTTAGCAAAAAATAAATTTTATGGGTAACCATGCTTTACGCAACGATAACGAATGCCAAAACTGCGGCTATACTGTTGAAGTTGCTTACTGCTCTAAATGCGGGCAGAAAAATACCGAAACACGCCAGCCGTTCCACTACCTTATAACCCATTTCCTGGAAGACTTTACCCACTATGACGGGGCTTTCTGGAAGACCATCAAATACCTGCTGTTCCGCCCGGCCAAACTGACTAAGGAATACCTCATGGGCCACCGCCAGCGCTATGTGCCGCCAATAAAACTATATATTTTTATAAGTTTTGTTACCTTCCTTCTTCTGAACCTGGCAAGAAAGCCGCAGATGAATCTTGATGCCGATTTTGATAACAAACAATTGACTATAGGCAGCAGTAATGAAAAGGCAGCAAAACAAACAGGGAAAACCGCCCAAAATGATACTGTCGCCAACCCTGAAGAAAAATTCAGTTCAGTCGCAGAACTCGAACACTTCCAGAAAAATTCTCCGGAAGAAAAAAAATTAGACAAGTTGGATTACTCATTATACAAAAGCCTGCTCCAATTAAAAGAAGGAAAGACAAATGAAGACGCGCTTGTCGAGAAAATGTACCATACTGTTCCTAAAGCTTTGTTTATTTACATGCCTGTTTTTGCTTTCTGGCTATGGTTATTCCATAATAAAAAGCGCTGGTACTTTTTTGACCATGGTATTTTCACACTGCACTATTTTTCATTACTTCTGTTACTGAATTGTATCTTTACGTTCATTGGTTTAGGCCTTAGATATATATTTACCGGCGAGAATGATTCCAATATCATTACATTTCTTCTCACTTTAATATACTGTATTTATGCTTTTTTCTACTTCTTCAGGTCGCACAGCAGAATGTACGGGGAGAAGAAATGGGTGTCCAGACTGAAAAGTAGTATATTTTTATTGATAAATTTTGCACTGATTATTATAGGAATCATTTTTATAGTAATGAAGTGGTTTAAACTTTTATTTTATTAAATTTCTTTAGTGCGA
>NZ_NOXV01000015.1 GCF_002251835.1 Flavobacterium cyanobacteriorum | reverse complement strand
GTCAACCCTTTTTTATTTAACAAATAAGTTTAAACCACTTCGGTTTGATGTTGTTCACCATCAGCGAAGTAATAAGTTGCCGGGTAAGCTGCGTTTCCATTTCAAAGTATTCATCTTCATTGACCCTAATTTCGTTTACTTCTTCTGCATAGGAATAAAGCTTCCACCGTCTTTTATGATATTCAAGGGCCGTAAGGTTTTCAATCCAGTCGCCGGAATTCAGGTAAAGCACAGCCCCTTTTTTATTTTCCTTTTTGAGTATTTTCGGTTCATGTATGTGCCCGCATACTACATAATCATAGTTATTTTCAATGGCCAGTTCGGCTGCGGTGGCTTCAAAATCAGAAATAAATTTAACTGCTTTTTTTACACCTGATTTGATTTTTTTTGACAGGGAATAGGGTTCGCGCCCCATGCGTGTCAGCGCCCAGTTCACAAATCGGTTTAGCAGGATAAGGTAATCATAGCCTATGCCGCCAAGCCTGGCAATCCATTTGGCGTGATGCACCGAACTGTCAAATACGTCTCCGTGGAAAAACCATGCTTTTTTGCCGTCAAGTTCCAGCACGACTTTGTCTGCTAAAGAAAAATTACCCATGTGGGTGTCACTGAATTTGCGGAGCATTTCATCATGGTTGCCGGTTATATAATAAACACGGGTATCTTTTGAAGCAAAATCGATCAGCTTTTTTATAACTTTGAGGTGCGATTTTGGAAAATAAGATTTCCTGAACTGCCATATATCTATTATATCGCCATTGAGTATAAGCGTCTTTGGTTTGATAGAGGACAGATAAACCAGGAGCTCTTTTGCGTGGCAGCCATAGGTACCCAGGTGGATGTCTGATAACACTACGAGGTCAACATTGCGTTTTTTCATGGGTGTTTCTTGCAAAATAAAGGCATTAACGTAAATATTTATTTAACAGAATATTAAGTTAGGTTTAATTATATGGCGGCACTATTATTTTATAATTAGGGGTGAACCGATTACATTTGCCTGGGTCCTATGCCGGGTTGCGGGGCAGGTGTATCCCGGATTCTGGGTTTAGCCCCGATGGTAGCGGCATCCTCCCCGCCGCCCGCTTTTGCGGCGGGGAGATAGAGCG
>NZ_NOXV01000011.1 GCF_002251835.1 Flavobacterium cyanobacteriorum | reverse complement strand
GCCTATCAAGCGTATATTGATGCCAACCCCAATGCCTTTAGTAGCCCCGCGACTATAGCCGAAGTGCAAGCAGCTATTGCGGCAGCAAACAATACTGTTACCTCTGGGGGAACTTCTAGCATCAGCGGATTTAACTGTTCTGGAGCCTTAACAGGTACTTTGTTAGTGGGAACACCGGCAACGGGGGTAACCAAAGTAATCACCGCTACCGTAGCAACGGCAGGTACTTATAATATTAGTGCTACAGCCAATGGCGTAACCTTTAGTGGTAGTGGTACCTTTAGTGGTTTGGGGTCACAACAAATTACATTAACTGCTACCGGAACGCCAACAGCCATTGGTACAAATAGTTTTACAATCAATACTACACCAAGTTGTTCCTTTAATGCCACGACACTAGGTAATGTGGAATATATTATGGTGTCAAGAAATAGTGCTACGCAAACCTTGAGTTTAGATACCGACTTAGCATTTGATTCGAGTAGTGTTGCGCCAGGAAGCACCATTGCTTTTAACGCGGCTAACAGTTCTTTTACTTTAAAAGCAGGAAAAACCTATCGTTTAACGTTTACTGGGCAATTAAATGGATTTTCAAATACTACAAATGGAGTAGTGGGTATTTCGTGGGTAGATGCCACCACCAATGCCCAATTAGGCAATTCTTTAGGAGAATTTTTCCCAGTAAATAATTCCTTTTGGACTAATAGCGGTTCGAATATGGTAGATATGATTTATACGCCAACTACAAGCCAAAATGTAAAACTCAGGGTTACAAATGCTTCTGGAACAGCAATTTTTCAAAACAAGGAAAACTCTGTTGTCATTCAAGAAATTGGTGCAAGAGGAAATAATTCTGTTGGTTTCACAAAAGCCGAGTATTTATATGTTTCAAGAAATACCGTTGTAAATAATGTTAATAGTGGAGCAAGTTTAATTTACAATACACTAAACGAAAGTAATGGTATTCCTTATAACACATCAACTGGCGTAATATCGCTTAAAGCAGGTAAAACCTATAGGTTAACTTTTAATGGTAGTTTTTGGTATGGAAATCCAAACGGTTATATTGAAGTGGTTTAAACTTTTATTTTATTAAATTTCTTTAGT
>NZ_NOXV01000002.1 GCF_002251835.1 Flavobacterium cyanobacteriorum | reverse complement strand
GGAAATCCCTACGGGCTTCCCGCACAACGCCCCAGGCGATTTGCCCCCGGCCAGACTTCGGGACTGATTGGCAACGAAGCGATGTGTAAAATACAAATCACTTCGCAAATAGCCTGGGGCGTTAGCGGTTATTGTGCTGCGATACAGAATCATATAAATTAACAATTAAACAATACAGGCAAGAAAATAAATGAATATAAACTTCCATATCGCATTCATTAGCAGACGACAAAAATTTCAACACAAATGAAAAGTATAGAGGTGACAAAATTCCTGGACGATCAAGGACATCCGTTTAGAAAAGAAATAGAACAATTAAGAAACTACATTTTAGATGCAAACCCAAATTTAACAGAGAATGTAAAATGGAATGGCCCCAATTATTGCTTTAACAATGCGGACAGAATTACGATGCGAATTCAACCTCCAACAAAACAAGTGCAATTAATTTTTCATAGAGGAGCAAGCAAACAAACTCAACCGAAAGATAAACTCATATTGAATAGTAGTAAAATGTTAGCTTGGAAACAAAATGACCGGGCCATCATAACTTTAAAAAGTCTGCAAGACATCGAAAATGGAAAAGCGGAATTGACAGAAATTGTTACTGATTGGATAAGTGCAACGAAATAAAACGACGAACCGCTAACATCGCATTGGCAATAGTGGGGCTGACTATAATGAAAATCAATTACGTAAAGAAAAAGGTTATGAAGAACGTATTTATCAGATGCATCTAAGGATCGTAATCATAATGAAACCACGCTATTCAAAGGAGCATGGCTCGTCACAATGAAAATTGGAGAGCAAAGCCATCGATTTTATAAAGGAGATTTAAATAATTCTCGTCATCGTTAAATAATATAGTAACAAACCTGGAAAAATTGGCGCAAATTAAATATTAAGTATCATCTGCCTTTTAGTAGTGTTTATGGCTGCTTAAATAGCAGATAATGTGAAATTAGTAAAAGTCTATATTTTGATTATACTAAAAAAAAGCCAACAAAAGCGTACCAAGCCCCCACCCTATAGCCCTGATGGGAGCGGCATCCTCCCCGCCGCCTGCTTTTGCG
>NZ_NOXV01000018.1 GCF_002251835.1 Flavobacterium cyanobacteriorum | reverse complement strand
TTCGTCAACCCTTTTTTATTTAACAAATAAGTTTAAACCACTTCCATGAAAATAAATTAAAAAAATCAAAATTAAAACGAAAAAAAAATTTAATGTCGGACATTCAACCTGTTGAACCACCAAAATTTTCTAAATGGTACATATCTCTCCATCCGCCAAAAGAAATTAAAGAAATTGACTTGCCTGAATACAAATCTTTGGAACTCTTTGTCACTGATGGTAGTTTAAGATTAGATGATGTTGATTTTATAATCAAAATTAACAAGGATAAGTATTTGATGTGGACTTCTTTTCATATACGTGAAAAATAATAGCAATCCATAATTCGTTATAAATTTATAGAAAAAACATTGAAGGCGGATATTGGAAGTAAGGGCTTGGTAGAAAATACAGTCAATAAAACCCTTCTCTACTTAACGATTATCATATTAACGTTTACAGGGATTTTAAAAACTCAAACCCGCCATGCCAAAATTAAAATTAATAATCGGACTATTTTGTTTTTTGACTTCAAACATTATAGTTGCACAAATTGACAGAAATATTTTTATTAACGATTTGGATAGCGAAGAAGTAGATGTTTCTATAACTGATGATAATAAAAGAGCAGCTTTCTATATATATAATCAAGGATTTGAAAAAAAATCATTAAGGGATAGTATTTCAAAAATTGAGAGTAGACAAAGAAAGGGCATTAAGTATCCTTCTCCAAAAAAGAAAGTTTATAAAGGAGTGAGTTTTATTGCTTTAAATCCTCCTGAAAAACTTAATTCACTAGATGATATTGTTTTAATAAGCCTCGAAGATTATCGAAAACATCAATTTAAAGGTACGAACTCTCGAAATACTTACATAATCCACCCTTGCAAAAACGGTGGTTTTTTAAAATGGAAAGTAACAATTTTGCCAAACAAGTAAGTCTATAGATGTGGTAATGAAATAAACATACTCATTTTAATTATAGAATCTCTTTCATTTTTACAATAATAAAATAAATGACGACACTATCCCAAAAAGTGTGTAAGTTTAAAAATAACGGGGTTTGA
>NZ_NOXV01000020.1 GCF_002251835.1 Flavobacterium cyanobacteriorum | reverse complement strand
TAGTTCAAGTTTAGGTATTTATGAGTCATCCGGCTATATAAAATGCGTAAGCCGTAATCTGCCATAAGCCTTTACAATGTAATTCTTCAGCAATTTTAGTAAGAAAATATACCTGCCGTAAAAACTTTCATATATTTGTGTGTTAGCGGTAATTTAAACAAACAGACGAATGGAATTTAAACTTATATACGAAGGAAAATTAAAATCAAATGCAGACGCGACCGAAAAGCATCGCATTAGACAGGTATTTCATGAGCAACTTAAAAATGCATGGAAATACCCTCCTTTAAATGAGGTGACGGATTGGGTTAAAATTCCACCGATTGCCACATCAAGTTTTACAAGTGTCAAGAATGTTGGAGGACACAACTTCGCTACTTTGGTCTGCAAGACAATGAGTATGTATTGCGAACTTGACTTGTTAATTTTAAAACCAGATATTTCACATGGTGCATTTGGAGACCTTGACAATAAGCTAAAAACAATATTTGACGCTTTAAGATATCCAAATAAAGTTCAAGAAATTCCAAGCAGTTGGACACCTAATGCTGACCAAACTCCGTTAATTTGCCTCTTAGAAGACGATGATTTGATTACTAGATTTAACGTAAATGTTGACAGATTGCTCAGAAACGCATCAACAGACGACATCGTAATGATAATAACAGTAAAGGTTAAAGGTGTTGGAGCAAGAGTTGGCTCTTTAAGCTTAATTGTGTAGTTGAATAGAGTGACAAAAACTACCGCTAACACGGGTTTTGCGTCAGGCGGGCTGACGTGCAAACTTGGAGCTTTGTGCTTCTATTCAAGTTCGGTGCTGGTTGACAGTTTTGTGCTCCGAAATCCCCCACTACGGCAAGCGGCAAAAAAGGATGCCGCTCCAATCCCTCACGCGGGGGTGGGCAGAGAGGGGAGTGACTGCATTGTGTGAAAAAGCCTTAAAATTTATACTAATTTTAACACCTGTCTGTTACAGATCATTTTTGTATTATACTAAAAAACCAATAGCGTCCTAAACAATAAAAAAAAGAATGGTTAGTTTTT
>NZ_NOXV01000046.1 GCF_002251835.1 Flavobacterium cyanobacteriorum | reverse complement strand
GTTAGCGGTTATGCTATGACAACACAGCTGACCGACAACGGGGAAGCCGAAAATCGACCAGAGTAGGCATAAAGAAAAACAAACAAAAATGACAAAGACAATTTCAATCCTAACCAAAACAATTGTTACGGTTCTCCTGACTGTATTCTTGACAAATGCTTATTCACAGACAAAATATACTGGCTATCAGTATGTTCTTAATTCAGACGACTACATTTCATTCAAATACACAAGAGAATACAAAACGGTTGGAGAAAATTATGTAACCATTTACAAAATTTATCACCCAACAAAAGGACACCACGCATTTACAATTACGGCAACTCATTACAAAGCAGACAAGAAAGTAAAAGTTGACGTTGAAGATGCTGGCGGTGGAATTTTTGCTCATATAAACTCTGAAGAAACTACTTATGACACTGCCTCAATGGAACCGTTTGGGTTTAGGGGGGCAGTTGGTGCATTAGGTGGTAACAGAGTTCCAAATCAACTTATGGTAAAATTTGTGAGCAACAAATATGAAAATATAAAAGTGGTTCACGTTAATGCGACCGAACCAGGGACAAACAATTTTTACTTTTATGTTCTTGACGAGAAAAACTAAATATGAAACACTCAATAAAATCAAAACAAAAAATTGACATACATAATATGGTTGTGACAGTTGAGTTGCAACCTGAAAATGTAACAGAACAGTCAGCAATTAAAAACACAGGTTCTATGACTGCTACGGACAGTGAAAAAGAACTTGTAGAGAATTATTTGCATTTTGGATTAGGACTTGGAGAGTATTCCGTTTTACAGCTTCTCGACCAGACAAATAACACTTTTACTTTGAAAATTTTCGTATGACAACAAACGAAGGAAAAGAAGCACAAACCGCTAACATGCGTTTGGCGTCATGCGGGGTGAAGTGCTTAAATTCAAGTTCAGTTTTTCAATTTAGCTTTTGTGCTGGGTTGACAGTTTTGTCCTCCGAAATCCCGCACGAACGCCAAGCGCAGAACCGTTAG
>NZ_NOXV01000231.1 GCF_002251835.1 Flavobacterium cyanobacteriorum | reverse complement strand
ATACAAACAGCTTGACCTTGCACAAAGGTATAAAATTGAATGCTATTTACGCCTGGGCAAATCCCAATCCGAAATAGCTAAACTGATAGGTGTCCATAGGAGCACCATCAGCCGTGAACTCAACCGCAACGTTGGCAAGAGAGGCCTCCACTGTGGAGTTTACCGTGGTGCTGCGGCCCATCAAAAGGCCTGGCAGCGCCACCACTGCAAGTACAAAAGAACCAAACTCACCTGGGCGCTCAAGTACCAGATAAAACACTGGATGGAGCATGAACGGCTAAGCCCCGAACTGATCTCCGTGGAACTTCGCCTTGCGGGGCTTGAAGGGCTGAGTCACGAACGGATCTATCAATGGATATGGGCCTGCAAGAAAAGCAACAAGCAAGAAGATAGGCCCTTCAAAAGCCTTTACAACTATCTTCGCCATGGGCGCAGGAGGCGCAAACGGGGAAACTATAAGGACAACAGGGGAAGCATTAAAGACCGTATATCAATAGAGCAACGCCCCAAAGTAGTCGATCTACGCAATAGGATAGGGGATATTGAAGTGGATCTTATGATGGGCAAAAAGCACGGGCCTCCCTTGCTGGTAATGACCGACCGGGCCACATTAATAACAACCCTTGACAAGCTTGAGGACAAAAACGCAGAGCAAATCGCACGGCTTATCAACCAAAAGATAGCCCGGATGGGAACAAGCTGGATTAAAACCATGACCTTTGATAACGGAAAAGAGTTTGCCCAGCACATGAAAATAACTCAGGAACATGGGGTTAAAACCTATTTTACAAGGCCCTACACTTCCCAAGACAAGGGAACGGTGGAAAACCGCATAGGACTGATAAGAAGGTGGCTGCCCAAGGGATGCGACCTGAGCAAGGTAAGCCAGGAGCGAATCAAAGAAATTGAAAAATTAATAAACAACAGAAAAGTCAGAAAGTTTGGCTACATTAGCCCAATTGAAAAACTAAAATCTACTTGGCCTGTTGCACTTATAACTTGAACATGGC
>NZ_NOXV01000007.1 GCF_002251835.1 Flavobacterium cyanobacteriorum | reverse complement strand
AACGTTTTGCGGCTTGGCGAAGGGCGGGAATTTTAGCACAAATGTTCATCCGAAGCACAAATGTTTGTTTAACCACAAATATTTCATCGAAGCACGTCAGCCCGCCTTTTGCCAAACCGCTGTTAGCGGTAGTTTTTTCTTTTCAAAACAACGAAACACTTGCAGTCATTGGATTGCCTGCTTCATTAGTATTGTCGTCATATTTGTCGTCATTCATAAACGCTATTACAGCAGTTGGAAAACCAAAGTTTCCAACAGACATCACACCACCTTGAGCTGCCGTCCAAGGTATCGTTGCAACAACATCTGTTCCTGCATGAATCTGAATTAAAACACACCATTTATTTGCACCGTTAAAGATGTTTCCACCTTGACCGTTTGCATCCCAAGCAGGATGTCCGATTCCGGGAATCCAACGTCCACTCATTCTGATAGTACAACCCCTAACTCCAGAACCATACTGAGCTATTCGTGTCCAAGTTGTGGGATTTAGAACAATGTTGTCAGCAAGTAATGAAGCGGATTTGTCCTTAGTTTCAGATTCACTGAGGTCTAAAGACTTAATACCTATTGAAGACATAATTTTCTCTGTCTCTTCGAAACTAAGTGTCTTAATGCCTTCAGAACATTCAAGTTCCGCAAGTTGCTTTGCGATATTGTCGTTACTAGCGTCAAGTTCAATTTTCTTAACATTCCCGTCACTATCTGTGCAGTCGAATTTGTAATGAAAACCTTTGCCTGGAGCAAGAGGAGTTCTAGATTTTTGAATACAATTACACATTTTTTAATTTTTGCTTTGTTTTTAAGTGCTTACTCTAAACAGTTTTCAGCGACCCTGTTGCATACTTTTTATTTGGTGTCGGTTTCTGCTTGTCCGAATTTGGATGGTAAGTCCGTTTGTTACCATTTTGATTTTTTATCTGTCTGTTTATAGTTTTGGTGGTGTCCTCAAAATTACCGCTAACGTT
>NZ_NOXV01000008.1 GCF_002251835.1 Flavobacterium cyanobacteriorum | reverse complement strand
TTTCGGAGCACAAAACTGTCAAACTGCACTGAACTTGAATAGAAGCACAAAGCTCCAAGTTTGCACGTCAACCCGCCTGACGCAAAACCCGTGTTAGCAGTAGTGGTTCTTCTTTCAAATTTCATTGTGTCCTAATGATTTTGCTAATTCTTTTGCGGTCAAGCCGTCTATATTTTTCTTTGTCGTGTCAATACCTTTATTTACTAAAAAGTCAAAGGTCTTTTTGTCGTTATTTTTTGCAGCATAATGTAAGGCTGTCCAACCATTAATTGGATAAGCAAAATTCAAAGTCATAAAGTCCATAGAACTTTGTTTCAAAGCATCTTCCATTTTAATTGTGTCGCCTTTCTCTGCTGCTTTCATAAAGGATAGATTAATTTCTCTAAGTATGTTCAGCTTTTCTCTTGCATCACAATATTCATCATAATCTTGTCGTCTTTGTGCTTTTGTTTTTCCACCGTGTTCTGCCAATAATTCAATAATTTCTTTTGAAGTAGTTAAGTCTATTGCTTCAAAATTGTCTTGGTCGTAAAATGACACAAATGCTCCGTTGTCTATGAAAAATTGAACAAGTTGTTTGTCATTGAGTGCCGCTGCAACAAGTAATCCTGTTCTTTCTCCAAATTCTTGTTCGTCAATGTTGTGTCCTTGTGTTATTAGTTTTTTGATTTGGTCAATCTGTTGAAATGCTGTCGCTTGTGGTATTGTTAGTCCTAAAATACCTTCTTCTTTACACTTGTCAATAATTTTCAACAAGTCTTTGAAGTCACCAAATGGAGCAATCAGTTCTTCTTTTCCATTGTCTGCCAGTTGGTATTGAAAACGCTTCCAAGCAAGGTCATAAGGTTCAAGTCGTCCAATAAGGTTTTTGTCCTTTGATATTTCTTCAAGAACTCTGTCCCATTGTTCGTTAAATACTATGTCGTCTATGTCGTTCATACCATTACTGCTAACGG
>NZ_NOXV01000004.1 GCF_002251835.1 Flavobacterium cyanobacteriorum | reverse complement strand
TTTGCGTTGTTCATAATCAACATTATAAGAATCAATTAATTTCTTTATCTTTTTGTTTATATCAGGATTTTCAAACAAAAAGTTACGTTGCGCTATGGTGAGAGTAGAACGAAAATCTCCAAATAATGACAAGTCAATTACCGGTGTAGTACGTACCGGCCCCCTAGGAAATGAACCTGACCCTAAGCCGGGCAAAGAAGGTGATGGAGACGGGTTGGGGTTACTTCCACTGCCCGGGTTTATTATGATCACAACCCTGCCGCCACCGAAGCCGCCACCGCCACCGGAACCGCCACCGCCACTTACATTGCCGTTACCGGGATCTATTACTGATGTTTCGTCATAGCTTTGCGGGCATTCTACCGTTAGCTCCCAAAAGGCTCCCGGTGTTATCTTCCCATCAGGGCCATATACTGTAATAATATAGCATGTACCATTATCCCGCTTATAAACCGGCTGTACCTTAGGGTCACTTTTAGCATGTATAGCTATTTTAGAAACAATATTATCAATACTTAAGCCTTTGGTGATGGCATTTGTTTCTGCATCCGTAAAATTATATGTGGTTATGTAGCTGTCAATTGTACCTTTACTGTCCCGCCTCACAACAAGATTTTCCACGAAAGGAAATGGATCAAGGCGGTGAATCAGAAAAGTATACGTTTCATAGTCATCATAAGTGATTTTTAACACCTCGTCTTTATCATAATAATATTCTACTTCATCACCTGCAGCTCTTGCAAAACTATTACCCGAAGAAGCCAGATTTTCAAGTTGATTTAAAAGTTTAGGGTCTGATGCTATTTCATCAAAAGAAATTTTTTGTACGCTTTGTCGGCCCGATTTTTCAGACGTAATAAAATCTTCTTCAACCTGGCAATTGGTTAATAAAAGCAGTACCAGAAGCAATGATGCCTTGGCAATAAATTTTAAAATTTTCATTA
>NZ_NOXV01000014.1 GCF_002251835.1 Flavobacterium cyanobacteriorum | reverse complement strand
GAACATTTGTGCTAAAATTCCCGCCCTTCGCCAAGCCGCAAAACGTTGTATGAAACCATTGACCAACATTACGTATAAAAATAACGTAAAATTGAAAATAGGAAACAAAAATAACGTTCTGTATAGCCTTGAAGCGGAATTAAAACTGTCGAGGAAATTGTTTAATTTTATAACATATTAAGATGAAAAAAGTATTTTTTATTATGGCACTTACACTTTTATGCTCAACTTCAAGTTTTGCTAAATGTGGTTCCATTAATCTTGGTTTTGTTACTATCATTACTGGTACAACTTGGGTGGAACAAACTACTTGGGTTGATAATGGTACAACTTTTGTACAAGTTACAGAATTAGTAGAAGTACCTTGTAGTGCTGGTAACAGATGGCAATGGTTCTGGGAGTAATTAACAATATAGGGGCTTAAATGCCCCTATTTAAAATCTAATAAAATGAAAAATATATTTGTATTAATATTATTACTGTCATCAAATCAGTTCTTTTCACAAAAGATTAAGATTCAACTAACTGATAAGGATAATATACCTGTTGAAAATGCTCAAATATTTTCTGACTCAACAATAATTGACAAAACAAATAGTAAAGGTTTTTTTAGTGTAAATACTAAAAAATATGACAAGATAATTATCGTTAAAGAGGATTATTATGACACAATTATTAGTCTTGAAAAAATGACTAATAAAATTCAAATCAGAAAAATTAAAGCTATATTGTTGGAGGAAGTCATTGTAACAAATTTTAAAGTAGAAAATATATTGGATAGTGTTTACAAAAACATAAAGACTTTAAAAAATATTTCGTTTACATCAAATCTACATTTTTATAATATAGAAGTGGTTTAAACTTTTATTTTATTAAATTTCTTTAGTG
>NZ_NOXV01000009.1 GCF_002251835.1 Flavobacterium cyanobacteriorum | reverse complement strand
TTTTATTGATTTTTAATCAATTATATTTTTTGTCGTGTACTAAAATTGAACTTTTATTTATATTTAATGAGCCAATATATTGAATTTTATTATTTTTAATTATAATATACTGAGGAAAATATTTAATGTTTAACTTTTCTACAGTGGTGCGGTCTGCTATCAATTTTTTAAAGGTATACTGTTCAGTAAATTTATTAATATAATTCTGTGTATCCCTGCGTAAAGGAAAATTTAAACTGTAAAATTTTACTTTATGATTTTTATATGATGTAGCAACTTTTTGAAATTTTGGAAACTCTTTTATACAAGTTGCACAACTTGTTGTCCATACGTCTAAAACTATTGTTTCTCCTAAATCATTTAAAAATTTACTATTACCAACTTCATCATATACGAGTAACTTTGGCAATTGTACACCAGATAAATCTTTAGATTTTCTATCCCATAAAAAGTTATAATAATTTGGTAAGAATAAAGTAATTAAAAGTATACAAGCTATGTATATCAAACAAAATTTAGCAATAAAATTAGTAGGCTTACGGTATATAGTTACAGCAATTAAAAAACTTAAAATTGCACCTATAAATAAAGGTATAGATGGATAATTATCTTCTGAAGCATTAATAACAACAAATATTAATTGTAAAAGAATAAAAGGAGCAAAAATAAATGTTGCTCCTTTTATTTGATTTTTATAAGGTGATTTTTTAAGTAATACTATTCCCGCTAATAATAATAAGGAAGTATCAATAAAAAATCTATATATAAAATTTGATGTAAATGGAAATAAACAAAAGATATTAAAAACAAATGTAATTAATGAAGTGGTTTAAACTTATTTGTTAAATAAAAAAGGGTTGA
>NZ_NOXV01000017.1 GCF_002251835.1 Flavobacterium cyanobacteriorum | reverse complement strand
TGTAGACTCCCCATTTTTAGTACAGTTCTAAATTATAACATTTATTCCATATAAACATGTTCTTGATATTGTTCATGGGTTGAATGAAGCGTAGCGGAATGAAACCCATGAACAATAGACCGTTCTCTGTATTTTACAGGACTTAATCCACCTAATGCTTCATGTGGTCTATAAAGATTATAATCATTTATCCACTGATCTGTAAGTTCTCTCACTTCATCTAAGGAATCAAATAGATAAGCATCTAAAACACCATTACGATAGGTTTTATTAAATCGCTCTATTAGTGCATTTTGAGTTGGCTTTCCTGGCTGAATGTATTTGAACTCTATTTGGTGTATTTCACTCCATTCTTGGGCTAATTTTGCAATAAATTCCGGACCATTATCCATTCTTATTTTTTGTGGTTTCCCATGTTTGTTAATCAATCGATTCAAAATCCAAATCACTCTACTACTTTTTAAGCTATAATCAATTTCAATATGAAGTATCTCCCGGTTAAAGTCATCCATCACATTAAATGATCTAAACTTACTGCCATTACTTAATGCATCGCTCATAAAATCAATACTCCAAGTATGGGTGTAATTAGTTGGAATAACAATAGCTTCTTTTACTCTGGCTGGTAATCTTTTTTTTACCTTTCTTCGTAAAGGCAGGCCCATCTGCTTGTAAACGCGATGGAGCCTTTTGTGATTGACTTTCTCTCCTTTGTTACGAAGCCTATAATAACTCTTCCAAAATCCTTCCCGTGGATGAGCTGCACTCAAGGAGGTTAATTGCTCTATTAAAGTTAAATCATTTTTCTTTGATTGATACTTTA
>NZ_NOXV01000247.1 GCF_002251835.1 Flavobacterium cyanobacteriorum | reverse complement strand
ATGTGGTTTTAAAGTTTTAGTATCTGTTGGATTTTGATGTAAAGTGTAATTAACTATAATTTGATTTTCAGTAGATATTTGTGCATTGTAGCCTGGTTTTAACTGTCCGTTTTGCATATGATCTTCTTTCATCCGCATAAAAGTAGCATCAGGATCAGTTTTACTATACGAGTTTCTTTCCCCTAAGATAGCTTCTTGCTCTTCATACTTTTGAAGATTCTTCTCAAAGTTTTGTTTAATGTAACGAAGTTTTGCTTTGGATTTTGATGAAGCTTTTTCATTACCTGATAGTTTTGCGTCTATTTGCTCAACAGTTTTTTGAATAACTTCTTTGCTGATTTCTTTGAACTCAGGCGGTTCTGGATTTGGGTTATCATCATTGGAGATACTTTGGGCGTAATTCCATAATTCTTCCAACTGGGTAAGCATTTTAGCTTTATTGGTTTTGATGCTATTTCCCCAAACAAAAGTATATCTGTTTGCTTGTGCTTCTATTTTTGTGCCATCGGTATAAATTTGTTTCAACGAAATAAACCCTTCTGATG
>NZ_NOXV01000198.1 GCF_002251835.1 Flavobacterium cyanobacteriorum | reverse complement strand
GTTTCAACTAAAGAGACAGATAAGCACAATAAAGGTTTTAATAGTTGGACGCATTTAGTATCGATGTTGTTTTGCCACTTTGCAAAAAGTCAATCTGTTCGAGATATTAGCAACGGGCTTCGTTCGGCGACAGGCAATTTAAACCATTTAGGAGTTCAAAAAGCACCTTCAAAATCAACAATAAGTTATCAAAATCAAAATAGAGATTATACGCTCTTTAAAGAATACTACTTTAAACTATTGGATAGTTTAGGACAGCAAGCTAAGTTTAAGCAAGTAAAATTCAAAATAAAGAGTAAAATTTTCCTTTTGGACTCCACCACCATTGGTCTTTGTTTGAGTTTATTTGATTGGGCAAAAT
>NZ_NOXV01000176.1 GCF_002251835.1 Flavobacterium cyanobacteriorum | reverse complement strand
TTTTGGGCTTGGTAATGCGATAGGTGTTGTGTATATCCAGCTTCGGTAGTTTTTTTACTCTCGTGAGTTTTGTGCATTTTTTGTCCGATCGGGCACACATAATAATCATCTTCTTGGTTGTAATGAAGATTTTCTTTACTAAAGGGTTTGTGTTTCTTTTGATAATTTTTGTCTTGTTCTTTATCAAAAGTATTGTACTTCACATAGGCTGTTAACTCTTGTTGTTCTAAATAATCATAATTTTCTTCACTTCCATAGCCTGCATCTGCAGTAATATCTTGTAGTTCCTGAAAAACTTCTTCTCCGTAAGTTTCTTTTAGGTTTTCTAAATGTGGTTT
>NZ_NOXV01000194.1 GCF_002251835.1 Flavobacterium cyanobacteriorum | reverse complement strand
TGCGAAGGCTGCCCTTTGCGAGGTCTGTGTTTTAAGGGAAAAGAAAATCGGAGTATAGAGAGAAATCACAATCTCGAAAGACACAAACAAAAAATAAGGGAACTCCTAACAAGCCAGACAGGATTGCAGAAAAGAAAACAACGCACCGCCGATGTAGAACCTGTATTCGCTCAACTCAAACACAACCATAACTTTAGACGATTTTCTTTAAAAGGAATCGAAAAAACAGAATTAGAGTTCGGATTAATGGCTTTAGCACACAACTTAAGAAAAAAAATTACAGCTTAAAGGCAATTTTAAACTCATTTTAAAAT